>JBIIMU010000174.1:0-5820 GCA_044337845.1 Pirellulales bacterium
GGTCGGGGAGGCTAGCGACGCCGCTTCCGCGAGAAAAGCCCGTTCGGCCGCCCGGGCAGCCCGTCCTCAGTGCTCGACCGTCGCGTCGGGCTCGGGGAGCCAGTGCGTGAGGATCGCGCCCACGAGCGCATAGGCTCCCGCCACGGCGGCGCCGGCCACCGCGATCCGCACCGGATCGGGAGGCGTGGCGGCCGAGAGCGTGAGCGTGATCCAGGCGGCCGCCGTGCCCAGCACGCGGCCGCCGATGTTGGCCGCGAAGCTCTCGCCGGTGCCCCGGAGGTGCGTGGGGAACACGAGCGGGATGTAGTTGCCCCAGAAGCTGAACTGCGACACCGTGAACAGGCCGGCCACGAAGATGCCGGCCTTGATCAGCGGCAGCGACTCGGCGTTCGTGAGCTGCGTGGAGATCCACCAGAAGAGCGCGGGCACGATCAGGAGCGCCGGCCACTGGAAGAGCCGCAGCAGCGACCGGCGGCTCGCAATCCGCACCGCCGCGAAGGCCAGGAGCACCCGGCCCACCAGGCCGCCGACCTCCTGCCAGATCGTGACCGTCGCCACGGCCTCGTCGGTGGCGTTGCCGGCGATCGCCTTGAGCCGGCCGGCCGGGGGCGCGGGCTTGCCCGCCTTCTCGGCCGCGGCCACGGCCTCGTCCTGGGCCGCCTTCGCCGTGGCCAGGATCGCGGCATGGCCCTTCGGACCGCCGAGGATCTGCGGCAGCTGCTGGATCGCACCGAAGGCGATCCCGTAGCTGGCGGCGAACACGAGCGTGGTCACGACCGTGGTGCGGACGAGCCCCGGGCTGAAGAGCTCACGGATGCTCGGCCGACGCAGCGTGCCCGCCTGCCGCTTCGCCTCCCACACCGGGCTCTCGGGCAGGAAGGGGCGAATCAGGATCAGCGGCAGCGCGGGGATCACGCCCGACACGAGCGTGTAGCGCCAGGCCTCGTGGCCCCCCTGGATCGCCGGCAGCGAGTCGGCGAACCGGGCCGCGAGCACGTTGGCCGCGCCCACGAGCAGGCCGCCGAGCGACGAGAAGGCCTGCGTCCAGCCGAGCACGCGTTCCCGCCGGTGCGGGTCCGGAAAGAGTTCCGCGAGCCAGGCCACAGCCGCCACGAACTCCACGCACACCCCGATGAACACGAGGCAGCGGAAGAAGAGCAGCATCGGCAGCGACGTGGCGAAGCCCGCGGCGAGGGCGGAGAAGGCGTAGAGCAGGATGCTGTACGTGAGCACCCGCCGGCGGCCGAGGATGTCGGTGAGGTAGCCGCCGAGCAGGCCGAAGATCCCACCGGCGATCGCCGGCACGAAGAACAGCGCCCGGGCCCACTTCGTGTATTCCGGCGAGCCCGGCACGAGCAGCGGTGTGCCCTCGGGCGTGACGCCGCCGAGCGCCGCCAGCGCCGGCTTGATCACCAGCGGCAGCATCAGGAGCTCGTAGATGTCGAACGCGAACCCGATCGCCGCGATCGCGCACACGAGCCAGGCGGTGAGCGTGAGCCGGCCCGACGACGTCATGCCCGACGTGGAATCATGCGAAGCGGCTGCCATGCGGAGATCCCCGAAGCCCGAAAACGACGCTGCCGGTCAGGCCCGAAAGCCTACCGGCAGAGTTCGTCGACGCCCAAGGGCATCGGCCGGGTCCGACAGGAAGCGTAACCGCGTAAGCGCTCCGACCGCGTCCACAATCCGCGCCGATCTCGACCGCCGGTCCCCATCGCTCACGCGATTGGGCTTCCTCAGCGGGTCCGACAGAAAGCGTAACGCCGTGAGGCGTACGGCCGCGCGACGTTGGACGCGGACGCAGTCCCCCTCGCTCCCGCGATCAGGCTTCGTGAGTTCGGCGTCACTGCGGGCCGATCGAGGGAGGGCACTTCGCGAGGAAGTCGCGGGGGCCGCGGGTCGTGTAGTACGGATACGCGACCGCGCCGGACGGCGGACCGGGAGGCTGCGTCGATCCGTAGCCGCTGCCCGCGAGGGCGGCCTTCTCCTCCGGCGAAAGGTGATGCTTCGCGAGCCCGCCGTAGCGGCCCACGTGCCGCGGGTGGCAGGCCCCGCCCTCGCAGTCCTGGCAGGCGCCCCCCGGGGGGCAGTTGCCGGGCGGGCAGCCTTCGGGCCCGCACTGGCCGGGTTCGCACATGCCGTCCTGGCACGGGCCGCCGGTGCCGTGGCCGACGTGATGGCCGTGGGGCCCGTCGGTGTTGAGCAGGAAGAGCCGGTCGATGATCGAGCAGCCGCTCGACGTGGCGAGCACGGCGGTCACGACGGCGAGGCCGAGGGCACGCGGGAGCGTCTTCATGGCGGGAGTCCCCGATGGGCGGACGCTCCGCGCGGGCACTCCGCCCACGCCGACCGTCCACGTGTCTGCGGTGGTATCGGTCGTGCCGCCCGAGCCGGTTGAGGAAACCCTGCCGCCGGGAAGCTGGGCAAGCGCGGCCGGACCGGCAACGCGGACTACCCGCGGAATCGGCCGGCGATCAGCGAGATGTTCTGGCCGCCGAACCCGAACGAGTTGGAGAGCGCCTGCTCCACGCGGCCCTCCCGGACCCTGTTGGGCACGTAGTCGAGATCGCAGTTGGGATCGGGCGTCTCGTAGTTGATCGTCGGCGGCAGCAGGCCGTCGCGGATCGCCAGCAGGCAGACGATCAGCTCGGTCGCCCCGGCGGCCGCGATCAGGTGGCCCATCATGCTCTTCGTGCTCGACACCGGGATCTTGTAGGCCCCCTCGCCGAACACCTTCTTGATCGCCAGCGTCTCGACCTTGTCGTTGACGTCGGTGCTCGTGCCGTGGGCGTTGATGTAGTGGATGTCGGTGAGGCCGAGGCCGGCATCCTGCAGGGCCATCGTGATGCAGGCCGCCGCGCCGCGGCCCTCGGGATGCGTGTCGGTGATCCGGTAGGCATCGGCGGTCGAGCCGTAGCCGAGGATCTCGCCGTGGATCTTCGCCCCCCGCCGCTTCGCGTGCTCGAGCTCCTCGAGCACCACCATCGCCGCCCCCTCGCCGAGCACGAAGCCGTCGCGATCGTTGTCGAACGGCCGGCTGGCCCGGTGCGGCTCGTCGTTCCGCGTGGAGAGCGCCGTCAGCAGGTTGAAGCCCGTCACGCCGAACGGGTGGATCATGCTGTGCGTGCCGCCGGAGAGCATCACGTCGGCCTCGCCGCGGCGGACGATCTCGCAGGCCTCGCCGATCGCCTGGCTCGAGGCGGCGCAGGCGGTGAGGCAGTTGAGGTTGGGCCCCTGGGCGTCGAACAGGCCGGCCAGGTGGCCGGCGGGCATGTTGGGCTCCTGCTCCACTTCCGACAGCGGATGGAGCGTCTCGAGGCCGAGCTTGGTGAACTTCGCCACGTCGAGTGTGTCGCCCTCGATCGAGGCCATCATCATCCGCGTGAAGGCGTCGAAGTCCTGCTGGCCCTCGCCGCTGCCGAGGTAGATGCCCAGCCGCGTCGGATCGGCGGGCAGGCCCTGGGGCAGGCCGGCGTCGCGCATCGCCTGCAGGGCCGCCCCCGCGGCAAACCGCGTGTGCCGGCCGCAGTATTCCCAGCGCTTCGGATCCTCCCCCTCCGCGGCGATGTCCCAGCCCCGGACCTCGGCCGCGATCTTGGTGGGAAACTTCGACGCGTCGAAGATCGTGGTCGGCCCCACGCCCGACGCCCCGGCGACCAGATTCTTCCAGAGCGGCTCCACGCCCACGCCCAAGGGCGTGATGCAGCCGATCCCCGTGATCACCACCCGCCGCCTGTCGCCGGCCATCGCCCGCCTCCGCGTCGATTCACCACTCGGGCCGGGCGAGCGGATTGCCCGCCTCGTCGCGACCGATCTCGTAGATGTGCATCTGATCGAGCCAGCGCAGGAGCTCGTCGGATTCGAACAGCTTCGGCACGCCCTCGCCGGGCTCGAGGTGGGCGAAGAACAGCTCGGCCTGCCCCTGCACGCGGTCGCCCACGGTGCTCGTCACCTTCGTGAGCGACCCGGTCGGCTTGAGGTCGAGCACCTCCGCCCGGAAGCGGATCGTGTCGCCGGGCACCGCGTCGAAATGAAACTCCGCCGCCGCCACTTTCGCGAGCACCACGCGGCGGTTGAAGTCGATCGCGTCGGCCACCAGCAGCCCGGCCGCCTGCGCCATGCCCTCGACGATCAGCGAGTTGGGCATGATCGCCACGCCGGGGAAGTGGTCGTGGAGATGCTCCTCCGCGAGCGACACGTTCTTCACCGCGGTGGCATGCCTGCCCCGCACGAACTCCTCGTAGCGGTCGATCCAGAACCAGCGCATAAGGCATGAACGCGGCCGGCGGCCGCCTCCGCGGACAATCGAGGGCCGGCCCGCATCTCCGGGCCGGGGCCTCAGGCGGCCAGCTTGCTCTGCACGTAGCGCACCATGTCTTCCACGGTGAGCGTGTTGGCGAAGTTCTGGACGCTCGGGTTCGACTCGAACCGGGAGAGGTCGGCGAACGGCATGCGGGCCTTGAGCGCGGCGATGCCGGCCGCCGTCACCTTGCCGTCCTGGACGAACTCGGAACTCGAGAGCACGTCCTCCGGGAAGAGCTCGCCCCGCGAGATCTTGATGTTGAAGGCCTTCTCCAGGCGGAACACGATGTCGAGGAAGTCGATCGACTCCGCACCGAGATCGCCCACCATGGTCGCGGCCGGCGTGACCTCGTCCTCGTCGACTCCCAGGGCATCCACGAGGGCGGACCTCACCTTGTCAAAAATTTCTTCGCGGGACGGCATCGACGAGTCACCTTGGAAAGTGGGGAATATGGGCGCAGGCTGACCAACGGGGTGTGTTGTAATGTCGGCCGGCCCCCATGGGAACCCGAAGGTCGGCGGTTTCCGCCGGCCGCCCGGGAGCAAACGGAACAACCGGCCCCGGTTTGGCCCGGGATTTCCGCCGAAACGGCCCGCCGGGGGTCAGCCGCGGGCCGCGGCGACCGCCCCGCCCGGAGCCCCCTGCCCAGCCTGAGCCACATACGCCACCGGGGGCCGCTGGATGCCGCGGGCGGGATGCAACAGCGCCCAGAGCTTCCGCATCTCGGCCCGCACCCGGGCGTCGAGGGCGGCCCCGTGGGCCAGCCGGTCGGCCATGTTGTACCGCTCGAGCACCAGCCGGGCGGTCAGGCTCGTCCGCTCGCCGACCGAGCCCGTGGCCTTCACGGTGGTGGTCTTCTCGTCCTGGGCGGTGACCTGCACGTTCACCGTGAGCACCCGGCCCGGCTCGACGAAGTCGCCGTACTTCACGTTCCGGGCGGTCCGCAGCACCACCATGCTGTGGGCGAAGTCCTCTCCGAGCCGGATCGTCCACGCCGAGGCCTGCGTGAGCGCCTCGAGCATGAACACGCCCGGCAGCACCGGGAACCGCGGGAAGTGGTCGCCGAGATACTCCTCCGCCAGCGAGACCGTCTTGATGGCCGTGATCGACTTGCCCGGGTCGATCTCGAGCACCCGATCGAGCAGCGTGAACCGCATGTGGTCGTCTCCTCCAGCAGCGAGCGAGCCGAGAGTATAGGGGTCGCCACCCACCCCACAACGGCATCCCGCCCCCGCCGGGACCGGGCTGCCACGCTGACAGCCGGCACCATCGGCGCGACTGCCAAGGTTTCCCATCGGCGGCCGCCGCGCCCCGGCGATTCCGCCTCTGCGGGCCGGATTTCGCCGGTGTTCGGGCGTTCACGACGACTGGCACGGACTTTGCAATCTCAGAATCCGCGTCGCGGGCAGCGTGCCTGCGACGTCATCGACCGCCCCGAAGGAGCCCTGACATGCCGACGTTTCGCCCGGGATTCGCGCTCCCGCTCGACGAACTGCGCGAGGAACTCGACCGCTTCT
>JBIIMU010000175.1:0-5759 GCA_044337845.1 Pirellulales bacterium
ATCGGCGGCTGGTCCAGCCTGCTCGGCACGTTCGCCACACCCGAGGCCGTGCTCGACGCCGCGGCGGCCGGCGGCCGGACGGTGACGTTCGAGCCCGACGCCTTTCCGCCGAGCCCCCTGGTCGCCTCGGGCGGCGAGCTGGACGCGGCCGTCGAGTCGGCCACGCGCGCCGCCGCGCGGATCGGCGACGCGGCCTCGGGCACGCCGGCCCCGGCGGCGCCGCATGTGGCTCCGCCCCCGCCGGCGGCCGCCATGGCACCGCGGCGCCGACCCTGGAGCCGCCTGCTCGGCGGAGGCCGCGCCGAGGCCCCGGCGGTGGACAACGGGCTTGTGCGCGTGGAACTCAACGTCGCGACGGGCGGAATCCTCGCCCTGCGGCGGCGGGCGGCCGCGGCGAACCGGCTCTCCCAGCAGATCACGCTCCGCACCACGGTGGCCGCGCCGGCCGTGGGCGAGCCCTGGGTGGCCGAGGAGGATCGGCAGACCGCGGCCCGGATGCTCGCCGACGACGCGGGTGTCGACCGCGACGCCGCCGGTCGGCCGCAGCTGGTCGCCCGCGGCCGGCTCGTGACCGACGCCGGCGTCGCCGCGCGGTTCGTGCAGCGGGTGAGCCTCGTGCCGGGCCGGCCGCTGGCGGTCATCGAGGTCGAGGTCGACGTCGACCGGCCGCACGACGGTCCGCTGGCGGCCAGCCACGTCGCGGTGCGGTTCGCGTGGAACGAGAACGATCCCGTCGAGATCCGCCGCAGCCTGCACATGCAGGCGGTCGTCACGGAACGGACGCGGTTCACCGCGCCGCACTTCGTGGAACTCGTCCCGGACGACACCCGCCGCGGCGGGGAGCCGGTGACCGTGCTCACCGGCGGCCTGCCCTGGCAGCTGCTCTCGTCGCCGCACGTCCTCGACACGCTCGCGGGCCCCGCCGCGGGCCGCGTGGTGCGGCGGTGCGGCGTGGGCCTCGGGCTCGACCGCCCCTGGGACGCGGCGCTGGCCCTGATGCACGGCGGCTTCGCGCCGGCCGCGTGCCCCGTGGCCCCGGCCACCGTCCGCCTCACGGCGGCGTCGGCCGCGGCGGCCGGCCCGGGGACGATCCGCGTGGGCCTGCTCGAGTCGGCGGGCGTCGCCGGGCCGGCGGCCATCGACTGGGGCCGACCGGTGGCGCGGGCCACGGCGGTCGATGCGGCCGGTGGCCCGCGGGCCGACGTCAGCGTTGCGATCGACGGCTCCCGCACCGTAGTTTCTCTCGCACGCTACCAATGGCTCGAGCTCGAGGTGGGGTTCGCCGGATGATCATCACGCTCGACGGTCCCGCCGGTGCGGGCAAGAGTTCCACGGCCCGGGCGCTCGCCCGCCGGCTCGGCTGGTTCTACATGGACACCGGCGCCATGTACCGGGCCCTCACGCTCGTGGCCCTGGAGCGGGAGCTGCCGCTCGAAGACCCCGCGGGGATCGCGGCTCTCGCGGCGTCGCTGGCGATCGCCTTTCGCGACGGCCGCGTGCACGTGGACGGCCGCGACGTGTCGGGGGAGATCCGCACCGAGCGGATCACCGCCGCCACGCGGCCCGTGGCCGACGCGCCGCCGGTCCGCGACGTCATGAAGAAGATGCAGCGGCTGCTGGCCGAGGGCCTCGACGTGGTCACCGAGGGCCGCGACCAGGGGTCGGTGGTCTTCCCGCACGCGGAGCTCAAGGTGTTTCTCACCGCGTCTCCCGAGGAGCGGGCGCGGCGCCGCCACTGCGAGGAGCAGTCGCGGGGCGTGGCCACGTCGCTCGACGCGGTGCTCGCCGCCCAGAACTGCCGCGACGAGGGGGATCGGGTGCGCACGGTCGGCGCCATGAAGCCGGCCGACGACGCCGTGCTCGTGGTGACCGACGGCCTCACGCAGGACGAGGTCGTGGAGCGGCTCGTGCGGCTGATCGAGGAGCGGCGGCAGCCGCCGCCCGCATGACCGACCGGGCCGCAGCAGCCGACGCGGGCCGGGCCGGCGGCGGCCACAGCACGTTCGGGAAGTGCCTGTATGCCGTGCTCTGGGTGCTCTCCCGCACGCTCGGCGTGGCCCTGTTCGGCGTTCGGGGGCGGTTCGTCGAGCCGCTGCCGAAGACGGGCGGCCTGATCGTGCTCTCCAGCCACCAGACCTTCCTCGACCCGCTCCTGCTCGGCCTCGCCACCGACCGGCGGCTCTCCAGCCTGGCGCGGAGTTCCCTCTACCGCTTCAAGCCGTTCGGCTTCGCGATCACGGCGCTCGACGCGGTGCCGATCGACCGCGAGGGCTCGGCGGTGAAGGCGATGAAGGCCGTGATCGACCGGCTCGAGCGCGGGGCCGCCGTGATCATCTTCCCGGAGGGCTCCCGGACCCACGACGGCCGGCTCGGCGAGTTCAAGAGCGGCTTCGCCCTGATCGCGAAGAAGGCCGGCGTGCCCATCGTGCCGGTGGCCATCGTGGGGGGCTTCGAGTGCTGGCCGCGCACGCGGCTGTTTCCCCGGCCGGGGCGGATCCGTCTGGAGTTCGGCGAGCTCCTCACGGCGGAGCAGGTGGCCACGCTCACCGACCGCGAGATCTTCGAGGTGTGCACGCAGCGGATCCGCGACCTCGACGCCAAGGCCCGCGCCGTCCTCGGCGGTCAGTGGGCCGACTCGGCCCGGCGGACGAGGTCGAGAAACTCGGCCCGGTAGCCGCCGGGGTCGTCGCCCAGGGCCGCGGCCGCGATCCGCGCCACCAGCGGCAGTGTGGCGTCGCCGGCGTGCTCGCTGCCGCGGAGCAGCATCCCGAACGCCGCCACCGCGGCGGCGAACCGCAGGTCGGCCGAGGCGGCGTCGAAGGCCCCGCCGCGGTCCGCGAGCGGCACCTCGAGGAGCCGGCTCGTGTCGCCCTCGGGCTGCTTGAACCGCAGCTTCACGGTGAGCAGCTCGTCGCTCGCGGCGGCGTCGCCGCGCGGTGCTGCCGCCGGCTCGGGCTCCGGCTCGCGGCGATACTTCAGCGGCTCGGCGCCGCGGCCCGGCCCGCCCGCGTCGTCGGCGACGAGCGCCACCTCGTAGAGCGCGGTCACCGCGTGGCCGGCGCCGATCTCGCCCGCGTCCTTGGTGTCGTCGCGGAAGTCCTCGTCGGCGAGGGCCCGGTTCTCGTAGCCGAGCAGGCGATAGGAGGCGACCACGGCCGGGTTGAACTCCACCTGGATCTTCACGTCCTTGGCAACCGTGATCGTGCTGCCGGTGAGCTGCTCGACGAGCACCTTGCGGGCCTCGCGGGCGCCGTCCACGTAGGCGTAGACGCCGTTGCCGTTGTCGGCGAGCTTCTCCATCTTCGCGTCCTGCAGGTTGCCCTGGCCGAAGCCGAGCACCGTGAGGAACGTGCCCCCCTTCGCCTGCGCCGTGATCAGCTCCACGAGCGCGGCGTCGTCGGTGATGCCCACGTTCAGGTCGCCGTCGGTGGCGAGGATCACGCGGTTGGCCCCGCCGGGAATGAACCGCTCCGCCGCCTGCTCGTAGGCCAGTTCGATGCCGGCACTGCCGTGGGTCGAGCCGCCCGCGGCGAGCGACTCGATCGCGGCGCGGATCGTGGCCTTCTGGTCGCCGCTCGTGGAGGGGAGCTTCAGGCCCGCGTCGCCCGCGTAGGTCACGAGCGCCACGCGGTCGTTCTCGGTGAGCTCGTCGACGAGCATCAGGAGCGCCTGCTTCACGAGCGGCAGCTTGTCGGGCTGATCCATCGAGCCCGACACGTCGACGAGAAACACGAGGTTGCCGGCCGGCCGCGCGTCGCGGGCGACGTCGCGGCCCTGGAGGCCGATGCGGACGAGCCGGTGGCCCCGCCGCCACGGGCACTCGGCGGCCTCCACGGTCACCGCGAAGGGTGCGTCGCCCTCGGGCCGTGGATCGTGGTAGCGGAAGTAGTTCACGAGTTCCTCGATCCGCACCGCGTCGCGCGGCGGGCGACGGCCGGCCGCGAGGAACCGGCGGACGTTGGCGTAGGACGCGGTGTCGACGTCGATCGAGAAGGTCGAGAGCGGCGCGTCGGCGGTGCGCAGGATGCGGTGCTCGGTGAACCGGTCGTAATGCTCGCGGTTCTCGCGGCCGAGCCGCCGCTCGTCCTCGCGATGCCCGGCCGCCTCGCGCTGGAGGCTCTCCGCCTCGCGCCGGCGTCCGTACGCCGGGCCCGACAGGAGCTCGCGACCAAACTCGGCGCCGGGGATCAGGGCCTGCTGCCGGTCCGGTCCGGGCGCCGACGATGCCGGGGCTGGCATCGCGACCTGGTCGCCCACGACCTTCGCGGCCGTCTTCGCGTCCGTCGCCAGCAATCCGACCGTCTCCGGTTCTGCCGCCACGACCGGGGGCCTGGCGGCGGCCGCCGCCGCGGCCTCGGAGGCCGGCGCCAGTTCCGCGATCGGAGGGCGGGCCGCCGCCGGGCCGGCCGGGGCCGCGTCGCGCCGCTCGGCCACCTGCCGCCGCCGGGCATCGAGTTGGAGCGTGGGCAGGGTGGCCACGAGCGCGGCGGCCGCCAGGCCGGTGAGGCCGGCGACGATCCAGGCGATCCGGCCCCTACGGCCGGGTCGCGGTGGAGGGGCGTCGCCGCGGGCCGCGGCCGCGAGCACCGCGCGGCGGAGGTCGGGCGAGCGGGCGGGCAGCTCGTCGGCCGCCGCCGACTTGAGCGCGGCGGCGATCGTGTGGAGCTCCGCGACCTCGCGGGCCGCGGCCTCGTCGGCGGCGAGGAGCCGCTCCACCGCCGCGCGGTCCGCGGCCGGGCCCTCGCCGAGGGCGTGGGCGGTGAGCCGGTCGTCGAGGCCGCCGGTGCCTGGGGCGTGGTCGCGGGTCATGGCTGCGCTTTCGTGACGGTGATGGACGCGGGAAGCAGATCGCGGACGAGCGGATGGCTGCGGAGTGCGGAGAGCCCGCGATGGGCGAGCACGCGGACGTGCCCCTCGGTGCGGCCGGAGATGCCCGCGATCTCGCGGTAGGAAAAGCCCTCGCACCACAGGTCGATCGTCTCCCGCTGGGCCGCCGGGAGGTCTTTGAGCAGCAGCCGGAGCCGCGCGGCGAGCTCGTGCGCCTCGGCCGCGGCGGCGGGATCGGGTCGTCGATCGGCTGGCACACCCGCGGCCGCCGGGCCCGCCGCGTCGTCATCGAGCGCCCGCTCGCGGCCGGCGCGGCGGAGGTGGTCGAGGGCCCGGTTGCGGCACACGCGGAAGAGCCATGGGGCGACGTGGTTCTCGACCCGCGCCCGCGATTCCCCGCAGAGCATCACGAAGGCGTGCTGCACGGCGTCGGCCGCGAGATCGACGTCGCCGAGGAGCCGCCGGGCATACCGCGTGAGCGGCTGCTCGAACCGGTCCACGGCCTCCAGCACCCAGCCGTGTGCCTCGCTGCTCGCCGCCATGGCCTGCTCCTCGCGTGCCGTCGCTGCCCGGGGGCGGTGTTCCGCGTGGGGATCGCCCGCCAGCATGACAACGCCGCGGAAGCGGAAACGTTACGGCGTGGTCGCCGGAGGCGGCGTGGCCCCGTCCCGGGCCCGCTTGAAAGGATCGATCGTGCCGCCGCCCGGGCCCGGGGGCGGGTCGTTGGCCGACGGTCCGAAGGGCAGCTTGGGCCACTCCAGGTTCATGCCCGGCCAGGCCGGCGCGGCGGCGGGGGGCTGGGGCGGCGGCGCCGCGCGGGCCGCCGGGGGGACCGCCGTGGGGGCCGCGAGCAGGTCGTCGGGCGAGGGGAATCTCCGGCCCGGATCGCCGCCGGGCGGCGTGGATACGGGGACCGCCACCACGCCCGTCGG
>JBIIMU010000176.1:0-5723 GCA_044337845.1 Pirellulales bacterium
GCCGCATGCCAGCGGAGGCCGGGCAGACCGAGCCGATCGTAGAGGTTGCCGAGGATGCCCCCCACGATCATGCCCAGGGCCACCAGCAGCACCCGGTCCGAACGCGTGGTCGGCCGGGCCACGAGCGCGAGGATCCCGAGCACCGCCGCCACCGACACGGTGGCGAACACGGCCCCCATGCCCTGCCCCATCCCGAACAGGGCGCCCTCGTTGAGGTTCGTCTCGAGCACGAGCCACGGCGGCAGCACCGGCACGGGGGCGGATTGCCCCGGCATGCCCCGCGCGGAAAACACCCATTCCTTCGACACGAGGTCGGCGGCGACCGCCAGCAGCGTCACCGCCAGGAACAGCGGCCATCCTCGGCCCGTCGATGCCGCCATGCTCGTCCTTCGTGGTGGGGCCGACGTCAGCGGGGCTGACGGGGTCGGCCGTGGCCGCCGCTTTCCAGTTTTTCCGCGCAGCGGATGCACATCGGGGCGAAGGGGATCGCCTCGAGCCGCTTCTTCGAGATCACGCCGCCGCACTCCTCGCACACGCCGTACTTCCGCGCCTTGATCCGGGCGAGGGCCAGCTCGACGAGTTCGAGCGTCTCCTCCTCGTTCGCCATCAGGCTGAGCGTGAACTCCTGCTCGTAGGCGTCGGAGCCGATGTCGGCCATGTGGATCGGCATCCTCGAGAGGTCGCCGCTCGCCTCGGCCCCGGTGTTCCGCAGGGCCGCATCCGCCATCGTCGACACGTCGCCCCGCAGTCGGGACCGCATCGCTTCGAGGACCGTCCGGAAGGCCTTCAGTTCCGCCGCCTTGATCATGGTGTGCACTCGCGCGTGGTTTCGCGGGGGACGGGGCCACCCCCCTCCTCCCCGAGCCCCGAAACGATACGAATCACCGTGCCGACTGTCAAACTGGCAGGCTTCCGGGAGGGTTTTCGCTGCGGGTGGCGCCGCCTCGCGGGTTCTTGCTGGTGCGGAAGCGATGACCTACCTTTGACGCATCCGCCGGCCGATACCGACGGAACGCATTCGGCGCCCGACCCCGCCAACCACCGGTCGGAGCGCGTGGAGGATCTTTCGTGGCCGTCGCCGCCCGCACCGATCTCGCCTTTCAGCAGTGCATCGACCCTGCCTGCAAGGCGACCTTTTCGGTCGACGAGGTGCTCACGGCCTGTCCGGCCTGCGGCAACCTGCTCGATGTGGAGTACGACTGGGACCGCCTCCGCCCCCCGACGTCGTTCGAGTTCTTCGAGCGGAAGTGGATGCGGCGGAGCGACCCGCTGGCGTTCAGCGGCGTGTGGCGGTTTCACGAACTGCTCCCCTTCGCCCCGCGGGAGAGCGTGGTCACGATCGGCGAGGGGCAGACGATGTGCCCGCCGTCCGACGGCGTGGCGTCGTACGTGGGCGTGAACGCGGGCCGGCTGTTCCTCCAGTACGAGGGCCTCAACCCGTCGGGGTCGTTCAAGGACAACGGGATGTCGGCGGCGTTCACGCACGCCCGCATGATCGGGGCCCGGCGGGCGGCGTGCGCCTCCACCGGCAACACGAGCGCGTCGCTGGCCGTCTACTGCGCCGTCACGCGGCTCATGAAGGCGATCATCTTCATCGGCTCGGGCAAGATCTCCTACGGCAAGCTGTCGCAGGCCCTCGACTACGGGGCGCTGACGATCCAGATCGCCGGCGACTTCGACGACGCGATGGCCCGCGTCAAGGAAGTGTCGGGCAAGATGGGGATCTACCTCGTCAACAGCGTGAACCCGTTCCGGCTCGAGGGCCAGAAGACGATCATGCTGCGGGTGCTCGAGTCGCTCGGCTGGGAGGTGCCCGACTGGATCGTGGTGCCCGGCGGCAACCTCGGCAACTCGAGCGCCTTCGGCAAGGCCTTCGCGGAGCTGCGGAAGCTCGGCCTCATCGACCGCATCCCGCGGCTGGCGATCATCAACGCCGCCGGCGCCAACACGCTCCACGAGCTCTACACGCGTCGCGGCCTCCGCTGGGACGGCGGCCGGGCCGACCTGTCGCCCGCCTGCCACTACTACGACGAGCTCGACCGCGACCGGAAGCGGGCCCACACGATCGCCAGCGCCATCGAGATCAATCGCCCGGTGAACCTCAACAAGTGCCTCCGGGCGCTCGAGGTCTGCGACGGCGTGGTCCGCGAGGTGAGCGAGCAGGAGATCCTCGACGCCAAGGCCCAGGTGGGGGCGGGCGGCCTGGGCTGCGAGCCGGCGAGCGCCGCGAGCGTGGCGGGTGCCCGGCAGCTGGTCGCCGAGGGCGTGATCGGCCGCGACGAGCGGGTGGTGTGCATCCTCACCGGACACCAGCTCAAGGACCCCACCGCCACCGTCGCCTACCACACGACCGACCAGAAGCTCTTCGACGAGGTGCTCGGCAGCCGGGGCGTGAGCCGGGCCAACTTCGCCAACCGCGCGGTGAGCGTGGGCAATCGGCTCGACGAGATCGTCCAGGCGATCGACCTCTACTCATGACCGCGATCCCCCCGCTCCGCCTCGTCGTGCACGGGGCCGCCGGCCGGATGGGCCAGCGGATCGTGGCCTGCGCCGCCAGCGACGACGTGCCCTGGACGCTCGCGGCCGCCATCGAGCGGGCCGGCCATCCCCGGCAGGGTGCCGACGCCGGCGTGCTGGCCGGGCTCCCGGCCGCGGGCGTGACGATCGGCCCCGAGTGGGACGCGCCGGCCGACGTGGTGATCGACTTCTCGCTGCCCGAAGCCGTGCGGGGCATCGTGTCGGCGTGCGTGGCGAAGCGGGTGCCGCTCGTCGTGGCCACGACCGGCCTCGAGGATCCGGAGCGGCACGCGATCGCGGCGGCCGCGACCACGATTCCGATCCTCCAGTCGCCGAGCATGAGCCTGGCGGTGAACATCGCCATGGACCTGGTCGGCCGCGCCGGCACGCTGCTCGAGCGGGCCGGCGGACGCACCGACGTGGAGATCATCGAGTGCCACCACCGGCACAAGGAGGATTCCCCGAGCGGCACGGCGCTGAAGTTCGGGGCGATCGTGCAGCAGGCGATGGGGCAGACGCGGGCCGCCCACGGCCGCGAGGGCCGGCCGGGCGCGCGGCCGGCCGAGGAGATCGGCTACCACGCCGTCCGCGCCGGCGACAATCCCGGCGAGCACACGATCCTCTTCGGCATGGACGGGGAGTCGTTCTCGGTGAACGTGCGGGCCACGAGCCGCGACTGCTACGCCCGCGGCGCCCTGGCCGCGGCGAAGTTTCTCGTGGGCAAGCCCGCGGGGCTCTACTCGATGCGCGACGTCCTCGGCATCGAGTGACCGACCGGTGTCGAGCGTGGTGCCGCCGTACGGCTTACGCCGTGACGCTTCCTGGGGCGGCGTCGTGAACGTCTGGCTTCGGGAAGCCGACCGGCCGTGAGGCCGCGGGCAGGCTTGCGGGGCCGTTGAAGAATGCCGCCGTGAGCCGCGAGAGTAGCCAGAGGGTGCCCAGCGGCAGCAGGATCGTAGACACCGTGAAGTAGATCGCGAGGTTCACGATCGACTCACCCACCGCGGCGAGCTGGTCGTAGATCTTCTTGGCGCGGTCGCCGATCGCGTCGACCGGGTTGTACCGCTCCCACCACGCCCGGCTGGCGTCGTCGGCCTCCACCTGCTCGATCGATTCGGTGGTCGCGGCCACGGCAGCCGCCGCCTTCTGGTACCCCGGCTCCAGGAACCGGTCGGCCACGAGTGAGTCGATCCAGCCCGCCGTGGGCAGCGCGAGCCGGGCGAAGAGCGCGAGTCCGAACAGCCGCCGACTCCACGTGGTCATCGAGGCCCTGCCGGTCGGACCGCACACCGCGGCCAGGCCCAGCGCCGCGAGGGCGGGCAGAAAGAGCCAGAAGCCGAGCGACTGGGCGATCTCCATGCCGAGCCGCTGCACCCCGAGGGCCGTGGTGCTCGTGAGCAACAGCGCGCCGTACTGCTCCACGAGGTCGTTGATCGGGTCGAGGGCCTGGCCGATGCCGAGGCTGCCGCCGGGGCCGAAGGAGAAGCTCACCTCCGAACTCTGGGCGAGCGAGATGGCGCTGTCGAGGCCGCGGGTGGCGGCGAGCGCCCCGAGCGTGCGGGCGAACGACGCCTCCATCCAGGCCTCGCCCTTGCGGTCGGCGAAGGGGGCGACGGCGAGCAGCACGACCGCCGCGATGGCGAGTTGGACGAGCGCCCGGGCGACGGGCTCGCGGAGCCGCGACGGGAGAAACCCGAGCCACTCGCCCCGCGTGAGGGCGGCGAATCGCTCGTCGATGCCGGAGGGGTTCATGGCGAGGCGCCGGTGACGTCGGAGGATGGCTTACATGGAAAACAAGAATACGGGACGCCGCGTCGGCGCCGTGCCTCGCGGCGTCGCTGCCGAACGTTCGTGGGCCGGGATGGTGCTTCGGCCGGCATTTTTTATGATCTGGGGGCGTCCCCGGCGTCCCGATCCCGCTATCCATGGGTTTGGCCATGATTGTTCGCAGTCGAGCGACTCACTGGACGGCGTTCGTCGCGGTGGCGGCCCTGCACGCCTGCGGAACCCCGACCGCCCGCGGCGCCGAGCCCGCGGCGGTGCAGCGCGAGTTCCGCGCCGCGTGGATCGCCACCGTCGCCAACATCGACTGGCCGTCGCGGCCCGGGCTGCCGCCGGATCGGCAGCGGGCCGAGCTCACTGCGCTGCTCGACCGCGCCGTCGCCACCGGGCTCAACGCCGTGATCCTCCAGATCCGGCCATCGGCCGACGCGATCTATCCCTCGCCGCTCGAGCCCTGGTCGGCGTATCTCACCGGCACGATGGGCAAGGCCCCGGACCCGCCCTACGACCCGCTCGCCTTCGCGGTCGACGAGGCGCACGCGCGTGGCCTCGAGCTGCACGTCTGGTTCAATCCCTATCGCGTCCGCCACGCCGACGCCACCGGGGACGTCGATCCCGCGCACGCGAGCGTGGCGCTGCCGGGGGCCGTGCGCCGCTACGGCGCGTATCTCTGGTTCGATCCGGGCGAGCCGGCGGCGGCCGACCGCTTCCTCGAGGTCGTGCGCGACGTCGTCGGCCGCTACGACATCGATGGCGTGCACATCGACGACTATTTCTATCCGTATCCGATCGCGAAGGACGGTCGCGAGGTCCCCTTCCCCGACGACGAGAGCCACGCCCGTGCGGTGGCGGCCGGCGGGATCGCCGACCGGGCCGCCTGGCGGCGCGACAACGTCGACCGACTCGTGCAGCGGCTCTGGTCCGAGGTCAAGCAGCAGAAGCCGCACGTGCTCGTGGGCATCAGCCCGTTCGGGATCTGGCGACCCGGGCATCCGCCCGGCATCAAGGGGCTCGACCAGGTCGCCGCCCTCAACGCCGACCCCAAGAAGTGGCTCCACGAAGGCTGGCTCGACTACCTCGCTCCGCAGCTCTACTGGCGGATCGACGCCCCGGAACAGGGATACGAAAAGCTCCTCGGCTGGTGGGCCGGCGAGAACGTGAAGCACCGCGGCCTCTGGCCCGGGCTCTACACGTCGCGGGTGCGGCAGGATCCCGCGGCGGCGGTCACGAAGAACGTGTGGGAGGCCGAGGAGGTCGTCCGGCAGGTGGCGGCCACGCAGGCCCATGGCGGCGCCCGCGGCACGATCCACTTCAGCATGAAGGCCCTCGCCGAGGACTTCGACGGCGTGGCCACGAAGCTCGCCGCGGGACCGTATGCGGCGCCGGCGCTCGTGCCCGCGATCCGCCCGCCGCACGGGGCCCTG
>JBIIMU010000177.1:0-5720 GCA_044337845.1 Pirellulales bacterium
GTCGGCCTTGCCCAGGGGCTGCGTGCCGGCATGGCCCACCGCCACCACCTGGCCGTCACGGACGAGCAGATCGTCGATGCGATCGATGCCCTGCGAGGGATCGACCACCCTGCCGCCGCGAATGAGAAGCGTGCCCATCGAAAACAGCCTCGTCAGTTGATCCCGTCACACGATTCTCGTGGCGGCCGCCGTGGCGACGCCCCGCGGCCCGCACGTCAGCCAGAGCACCGCCATCCGCACCGCCAGCCCGTTGGCCACCTGCCCGAGGATCAGCGACTGCGGGCAGTCGGCCACCTCGGCCGACACCTCCACGCCGCGGTTGATCGGCCCCGGCGCCAGGATCAGCAGATCCTTCTTCGCCCGCTTCAGCCGGTCGCGGGTCATGGCGTAGAGATGGGCGTATTCCCGGACGGAGGGGAAGGGCCGCGTGTTCTGCCGCTCGAACTGGATCCGCAGCAGGTTGAGCACGTCGCACCGCGGCACGATCGCGTCGAGGTCGTGCGACACCTCCACGCCGATCTCCCGCCACCGCTCCGACACGAGCGTCGGCGGTCCGCAGAGGATCACCTTCGCCCCGAGCTTCATCAGGCCCCAGAGGTTCGACCGCGCCGTGCGGCTGTGGGCGATGTCGCCGACGAGTCCCACCGTCACGCCGCGGAGGTCGCCGAGCCGCTCACGGATCGTGAAGATGTCGAGCAGGCCCTGGGTGGGGTGCTCGTGCGGGCCGTCGCCGGCGTTGATCACGCCCACGTCGAGGTGCTGGGCGAGCAGATGCGGCGTGCCCGGCGTGACGTGCCGCACCACCACCGCGTCGATGCCCATCGCCTCGAGGTTCTTGGCGGTGTCGATGAACGACTCGCCCTTCGACAGGCTGCTCGACGAGGCCGAGAAATCGACGACGTCGGCGCCGAGCCGCCGGGCCGCCAGCGCGAAGCTCGTCTTGGTCCGCGTCGAGTTCTCGAAGAACAAGGTCACGATCGTCTTGCCCCCCAGCACGCCCAGCTTGCGGCGGCACCCCCCGGTCGCCTCCTTGAAGAGCGTGGCGGTGTCGAGGAGCGTCTGCACCTCCAGGGGCGTGAGCCGCTCGAGGTCGAGCAGGTGCCGATGCGTCCAGTGCGGCGGAACGGTCTCGTGATCGAGGGCTGCGGTGGGCATCGGAGTTGGGGCGGGCGGCCGCGCGGGTCCGGCCCGATGGCGGAGAGGAAGCCTTTTCGGCGGGCGGAGTCTAGCAAACCGCGGCGATTGGGCGGGGCCGGGCGTCGGAGGTTGGGCTTGTTTCGGGCGCGGGCCCCTCCCTACCTTCCGCCCTGTCGGGAGCGAAATCCCGTCCGGGCGGTTCGCCGCCGACGGACGCACGTGAGGCACTTCTGAAAGCCATGAACGACACGGCCTGGTCGATTCGAGCCGTCTTGGCGCTGCTGCTCGCTGGTGGGCTCGCCTCGGCGAGCGGCTGCACCTCGGCGCTCAGCACGGCCTACCTGCGGGACGCGATCTGGGACTCGGCGGGGCACGCGGCGGAGGACGAACCCGACGCCGCGACCGACGAGCCGATCGAGGCGGAGGCCACGGCGAACGCCGACCCGCCGGTCGCCGCGGTGGAGTTCGATGCGGAACGCCGCGCCGCGGCCATCGACGAGGCCGTCGCCCGCCTGGCCCGCATCGGCCGGCTCGACGCCGCCGCGAAGACCACGCTGGTGGAGACGCTCCAGCAGACCGCCCAGGAAGACTGGCCGGTCGTGGTCGCCGCCTTCGCCGAGTCGCTCGAGGCATCGGCCGCGGCCACGAGCGAGGCCGACGCGGTCGTCGCCGCCGTGGCTGCCGCAGAGCCACAGCCGCACGTCGCCGCCAAGCCCGACCCGGACCAGCTCGTGACGCCGACTCCCGAGCCCCCGGCACCGGCCGTCGCCCCCGAGCCCGTGGCCATCGCGGTGGCGGATGTCGCCGCGGGCACCGAGACGGCCGCGGGGCCGTCGGCTCCCCCGCCGGCGCCGCAGCCGTCCGTCGAACCCGCGTCCGCCCCGGAGCCCGCCGCCGCGCCGGCGTTCGGCGTGCGGCACGCGTGCTTCGCGTCACGGGTGCGGGCCTGGGGTGACCTCGATCGCTTCGCCGAGAACCGCTTCACCCCCGGCCAGGAGGTGATCGTGTACATCGAGCTCGACCAGCTCTCCTCGGGTGCGTCGCCCGCGGGGCACACCACCTGCATCGACGCCACGCTCACGCTGCTCGACGCGGACGGCCGTTCCATCCGCGAATGGACCTTCGAGCCGATCGCCGAAACCTGCCCGACGCCACGCCACGACTACTTCGCGCGGTACGTGATCCGCATGCCCGAGTCGTTGCCCCCGGGCGGCTGCCGGCTCGCCGTGGCCGTCGTCGACACGCTCGCCGGCCGGACCGCCTCCACGAGCCTGCCGCTCGAGGTCGTGCCCCGGCAGGTGGCGGCCCGCTGAGCCGGAGCGGCTAGGATGGCGGGCCTCCACGCCCGTCCCCAGCGAGACCGCCCGGTGTCGATCCTCCGCACGGAGCAGCTCGAGAAGACCTTCGCCGGCGGCGACGCCGAGGCGGTGGTCGCGGCCGTTCGCGGGGTGAACCTCGTGATCGAGGCCGGGAGCCTCGTGGCGATCACCGGGGCGTCTGGTTCCGGCAAGAGCACCCTGCTCCACATGCTCGGCGGCATCACCCGCCCCACCGCCGGCCGCGTGTTCCTCGAGGGGGTCGATCTCGCCGGCCTCGGCGACGACGCCCTGGCCGCCATCCGCCGCCGCCGGATCGGGTTCGTCTTCCAGCGCTACAACCTCCTGCCCGAACTGTCGCTCGTGGAGAACGTGGCGCTGCCGCTGGCCCTCGACGGAGTGAATCCGGCCCGGAGCGAGGCCGCGGCCCGGGCGGCACTCGAGGCGGTGGGCATGGCCCATCGCGCCGCCCACCGGCCCGACGAGCTCTCCGGCGGCGAGCAGCAGCGCGGGGCGATCGCCCGGGCGCTCGTCACGACGCCCGCGGTCGTGCTGGCCGACGAGCCGACCGGCGCGCTCGATTCCGAAAACTCCGCCCGGGTCGTCGACCTCCTGCGGCGGCTGGCGGCCGACCGCGGGCAGACCGTGGTCCTCGTCACGCACGACCCGACGGTGGCCGCGGCCGCCAGCCGGATCGTGCGGATGCGGGACGGACGGATCGAGTCCGACTCGGCGACGGCGGCCGGCCGATGAGGCTCCGCACGCTCCTCCTCCGGCAGTGGCGCAACCGTCCCGGCCGGCCGCTGGCCGCGGCCGCGGCGGTGGCCGTGGCCGTGGGCGCCGTCGTCGCCACCTGGGCGGCGGCCGACGCGTCCCGCGCGGGCTACCGCAAGCTCGCCGACACGCTCGCCGGCCTGCCCGTGATCGACGTCACGGCCCGCGACGGCGGCCGCTTCGCCGCCCCGGCCGTGCCCCGGCTCGTGGACATCCCCGGCGTGCGGGCCGTCGTGCCGCTCTTTTACCGCCCCACGCTGCTGCGGGTCGGCGACCGCAGGCTCCGCGAGGTGGCGGTCGGCGTGGACGCGCGAGCGCTCGTGGCCACCGGCCTCGTGAGCCTCGAGGCGGGCGAGCCGTGCATCGAGGACGACGAGGTCGTGCTCGACGCCACGCTCGCCAAGGGGCTCGGCGTGGGCGTGGGCGATGAGGTGCTGTTCTTCGCCCGGCGGCGGATCGCGCGGATGCGGATCACGGGGCTGGCCGCCACGCCGTCGATGCGCTGGTTCGCCGAAGGGGCCACGGTGATCGTCGACATCCAGGTGCTCGAAAGCATGTCGCTGGCGACCGCGGAGCTCGACCGCGTGCGGGTCGTGCTCGCGGCGGAGGGCGACCGGCCTCGGGCGCTGGCGGCGGTCGCGCGCCGGCTGCCCGACACGCTCGTCGCCGACACGCCGGTGGGCCGCGCCAGCATGGCGGAGGACGTGCTCCACTCCGCCAACCTCGGCCTCGATTTCGTCACCGCCCTGACGCTGGCGATGGCCTGGTTCATCGTCGGCAACGCGATGCTGATGAACGTCGCCGAGCGGCGGCGGGGACTGTCGCTGCTCCGCCTGCTCGGCGGCACGGGCCGCCAGGTCCGGCGGCTGGTCATGATCGAGGCCGCGATCCTCGGCGGCATCGGGGCGGCGGTCGGCGTGATCGTGGGGCTCGCCGCCGCCCGGCCGATCGCGGCCGGCATCACGCGGGCCCTCAACGCCGACGGGGAAACCGCCCCGATCCACCCGCTGCTCGTGCCCCTGGCCGTGGTGATCGGCGTCGGCATCGCCGTGGCCGCGGCGTGGTGGCCGGCCCGCCAGGCGACGGCGGCCGACCTCCTCGACGGGCTCTCGGCCGCGCCCCCCGAGCCGCCGCGGGGCTCCTCCCGGGGCCTGCTCGTCACGGCGGTCGCGATGCTGCTCGTGACCGCCGTCGCCGAGGTCCTGATGACCTACGGCCTCCTGCCGCCCCGCGCCTCGGTCGTCTCGGGCGTGGCGATGCTCCTGGCCTTCGTCGCCCTGACCCCGTTCCTGCTCATCCCGCTCGTCCGGCTGCTCGGCCGGCTCGTGCCGGAGCGGTGGCGGGTGGAGGGCTCGCTCGCCGTCGAGCAGATCGTCCGCAACCCGATCCGCACGGCGCTCACCGCGGGCGTGCTCGTGGTGGCCGTGAGCAACGCGATCGGCCTCGGCCACGCGATCCGCGACAGCGTGGAAGACGTACTCGGCTGGTACGGCAAGATGCTCAAGGCCGACTGGGTGCTCACGCAGGCCGGCGCACTGTCGGCGTCGCGCGAGGAGCGGAGCAACGCGTCGCAGGCGATGGAGGCCGAGGTGCGGCAGCTGCCGGGGGTCGCCGCCGTGGAGGGCATCGGCGTGGCGACGGGCCGCATCCCCGGGGGCGTCTGCGTGGTGCTCGCCCGCGACCTGCCGCCGACCGGGCCGCTGCCGCTCCAGCCCGTCGGCGCCACGGAGGCCGACGTCCGCGCGGCGCTCGATCGCGGCGAGGCCGTGGCCGGCACCGTGCTCGCGCAGCGCACGGGACTCAAGCCGGGCGACGACGTGGTGGTGGAGGTGTTCGGCCGCAAGACGCCCGTGCGCATCGCGGCGCTCGTGGTCGACTACTCCTCCGGCGGCGCGTCGCTGATGCTCCGCCGCGACGCCGCGCGGCGGCTGTTCGGCCTCGAGACCGCCGACGTGCTGCTCGTGACGGCCGCCCCGGGCGCCGCCGCCGGCCTCGAGGCGCCCCTCCAGCGGATCGCCAAGGAGCGGTCGATGCTGCTGCGGTCGTTCGCCGAGATCCGCGTCACCATCGACACGATCGTGTCGGGCGTCGTCGGGTCGCTGTGGTCGATCCTCGGGCTCGGCTTCGTGGTGGGCAGCCTCGGCGTCGCCAACACGGTCGCGATGAGCGTGATGGAGCAGAAGCGGTCGCTCGGGCTGCTCCGCGCCGTGGGCATGCGACGCGGTCAGGTGGTGCGGATGGTGATCCTGCAGAGCATGCTCCTGGGCGTCGCCGCCGGCCTCGTCGGCCTCGTCGCCGGGCTCTCCACCGCCGTCTTCATCCAGTTCGTCAGCCAGCCGCTCCTCGGGCACCCGCTCGCGATCCGGATCCGGCCCGACGTCGTGGCCGTGAGCCTCGCGGCCGCCGTGCTCGTGACGGCGGTGGCCGCGTGGCTGCCGGCCCGCCGCGCCGTCGGCCTCGACCTGCTCGAGGCGATGGCCGCGGAGTAGCCGC
>JBIIMU010000178.1:0-5717 GCA_044337845.1 Pirellulales bacterium
TCCGAGCCCCGCATCGGCCGGGAGATCGAGTTCCCGGCGGCTGCGCTCCGCACCGTCCGCGTCGAACTCGACGACGGTCCTCCAGCCGTCGAGCGCCACGATCCGCGGCTCCGCCGCGCCGCTTGCCGCGTCGAGGCAGACGAGGTTGCCGGGCAGGGCCACGCTCGCCCGCCAGGCGGGCACGAGCTTGAACCGCACCGGCTGCCGGCGCGGGGCGATCACCGGCTCGGGCATCCGGGCGGAGCCGCCGCCGGCCGCGCGGGCGAGCGTGCGGCGGAAGTCCTCGATCCGGCGGCGGTGCCGGCCGCGCACGAGGCCGGCCGTGTTCTGGCCGCGGGCGAGCGTCGTGAGGGTCTCGGTCACGTCGGCGGCGATCCGCGGACCGTCGCCGACGAGCACGTCGGCCACCTCGCCGTCGCCCGACACGATCACGGTCGCGGGAAACGTCTCGAGTCCCAACGCCTGCGCGGCGACTCCCTGGGGATCCCGCACGAGCGTGCCCACGCCGCCGAACTCGGCCAGCGTGCGGCGCACGTCGGCGGTCGGCACGTCGTCGGGATCGAGGCTGATCGCGAGATGCCGCAGCGCGGGCCGCTCGCCGCCGTGCCGCGTCGCGTGCGCGGCGACGAAGTCGGCGATGCCCGTGGCGACCGCGGGCAGGGTCCGCGAAGCGGGGCCGCAGCCGGCGAAGAAGAAGTCGAGCACGAGCGGCCCGGAGCCCGCGGCGGCGTCGGTGGTCGCCCCATCCGCGGTGGCCAGCGGCGGCAGGCCGGCCTTGCCCCCGAGTCGTGGATGGGCGGGCTGCGGACGGGCGGGCGGCTCGAGCTTCGCGACCTCCACGGCGGTCGCGGGCACCTCGAACACGAAGGCCTCCGCGGGCGCTTCCGCGAAGGCGGCCTTGGTGAACTCCACGTCCACGGCGATGCCGACCGGCGCCCCGGCCGCCCTCGACGCCTCGTCCGCGTAGGCGGCCGTGGGCACCCGCATGCGGCGCAGCAGCTTCGAGTCTCGATCGATCCAGAGCTCGAGCAGCCCGTCCGGCTTCGGCACCGCCACCCGCCGGCAGGCGTGGCCGTCGACCGTCTCCACGCCGACGATCCGCGGCGGCGCCGTCGCGTCGGCGAGAATCACGTCGAGCGTGTCGTCGGCGAGCAGCAGCGGCACCTGGGGCGGACAGCCGGCCTCGCCCTGCGTCAGCGTTCCTTGCAGCACGTCGTCGGCGAACAGCTGGTCCATGTCGAGCGGGCTGGTGATCGCGTCCACGAGCACCTGCCCGGGCACGCCGCCCGACGCCGCGAACAGGCGGCTGCCGTCGGCCACCACCCGCGCGTCGTAGGCGTCGATCCGCAGCCGGTCGGGCCGTGAGAAGGCGACCTGAAACGGCTGCGCGGACTCGGTCGACTGGCCGCCCTGGCTCTGCCGCACGATCACCCGCGCCTCGTCGGCGTAGTGCGCGGCGCCGCGGTAGGCGGTCGCCATGTCACGGAGCACCGCCTGCGGGTCGTCGCCGCAGCCGGTGATGGCGACGGCGATGGCCGCGACCGGCAGCCATCGAGAGAGGTGTGATGTCATGCGGGCATCTTGCGCCAAATCCCGCGTCCCGGGCCAGAGCATTCTCGGCCCTCCGGCGGGCGATACACTGGTCGGGCCCGTCGATTCCCGAAGCCCCCCGTCGCTGCCGCACGCCCGCCCCTTGCACGCCATCACGCTCGCCTACGGCACCGAGGAACCGCTCGTACTCGAGCCCGCGGAGGGCTGTGCGACGGTGTTCGAGCCCCCCGCCGGCGTCCGCGGCGACGAGGCCAGCCGGCTCGTGGTCGCCGCCGTCGAAGGGCCGCTGCACGGGCCGCCGCTGTCGGCCCATGCGTTCGCCGGCGATCGGGTGGTGATCGCGCTGGCCGGCGACGTGCCCGAGGCGGCTGCCGTCGTGGCTGCGGTGCGCGACTGCCTCGCCCGCGCCGGCGTCGGCGATGCCGACGTGTCGGTGCTGCAGGGCCCGTCCCTCGGCTACGAGTCGGCGCGACACGCGCCCCTGGTCGCCGGGGCCGAGGCCTTCGATCCCGGCATCGAATCGGGCACCGCCTACCTCGCCGCCGACGAGGCCGGCCGGCCGCTGCACCTCGCCCGGCCGCTGGTCGATGCCGACGTGGTGGTGTCCGTCGGGGAATGGGGCGTGAGTCCGGCGTTCGGAGGCCGTTCGATCGAGGGCGAACTCTGGCCCACGTTCGCCCGCGCCGAATGCCGGCGCGACCTGCTCGTGGCGCTCGCCCGCCGCGGCCGCCGGGCCCTCGGCGAGTGGAAGGGAGGCATGCAGGAGATCGCCTGGCAGCTCGGCGTGTGCGCGAGCCTGCGGCTGGTCCGCGGGGCCCAGGGTTCGCTCGCGGCCGCGCGATTCGGGCTCCCCGACGAGGCGGCGCGGCAGGCCCGCGAGGCCGCGCAGGCCTGGTGCCCCGTGATGGATCCGGTGGCCGACGTGGCCGTGGCGTCGCTGTCCGATCCCGACGGCGGCTTCGGCTCCATCGTGGCCGCCGTGGCCGCGGCGGCGCGGGCCACCGTCCCCGGAGGCACGATCTGCATCGCCTGCCGCGGCGTCGAGCCTGCGGGGGTGATCCTCACGCGGTGGCGGCAGGGTGCGCCGCTCGAAGGGCTCGTGCACGAGGCGGTCGCCTCGCGTGATCCGGTCCTCGTCGCCGACGCGCTGCTCACGAGGCTCTTCGCGCGGGCGCTCGACGATCGCCGGCTGGTGCTGCTCTCGAATCTCGGCGAGGAGGCGGTCGAGGAGCTGGAGTTCGGGTATGCGGCCTCGCCCGAGGTCATCGAGCGGCTCGCCCACCGCGCCGAGCGGCTCGCGGTGCTCGCGGAAGCCGACCGCTGCCTGCCGCACGAGGGCGATTGACGCGGGCCGTGCTTCCGCGCGGCGAGGGGCTGCCCGTGCCCCGTCGCCGGGCGCTCGCGTCGGGCATCCTGCCCGCCGCTCACTCGGATGCCGCCGGCTCCCGGGGCACGGGCAACCCCGAGCTTGAGTTCGGGTCTCAGAAAGCCGCAATCGCGTGAGCGATGCGGACCCGCTGGGGGCAGTCGTACGGCTTACGCCGTTACGCTTTCAGCAAGCCGCAATCGCGTGAGCGATGCGGACCCGCTAGGGGCAGTCGTACGGCTCACGCCGTTACGCTTTCAGGAGCGGGGTAGTCGTACGGCTTACGCCGTTACGCTTTCAGGAAGCCGCAATCGCGTGAGCGATGCGGACCCGCGGGCGTCACGGCCGGCCGATGCGGCAGCGGAACGCCGCGGTCGGCAGCGGGCCCCACCGACGCGAGTCGATGCTGCCGGTGGGAAAGTCGCCGAGCACGAGCCACGAGTTCGCGTCGAGCTGCCAGGAGGCGACGCCGTCGGCGGCGGGCCGCAGGTGCACGTCGCGCCAGCCCGCCGCCCGCTCGATCCGCGCGTCACCGGCGACGGCGATGGCGATGGAGCACGGTGGCTGGTCGGCCTCGCCGGGCCCGACAGGCCACTCGGTGGCGACCGACCACGCCTCCGGAACCCGCGCCGGCAGGCCGGAGCGGAGGTCGTCTGCGGCGCGGGCCGCGTGGTCGCGCCAGGCGACCGCGACGAGCCGGCCGTCGAGCCGCCCGGCGATCAGCCGCACGGCCGCGGCGGCCGGCAGCCGCCACCGGATCGTCGCGCCGCCAACGGTGGCCCGCAGCCCCGCCGCTGCCGTGCCGGTCACGAGCCGGGCCACGAGGCCCGCATCCCGCACGGTCTCGAGCGTCCGGTTCACCTCGCGGGCGAAGGCCACGTCGTCGAGGATCTCGTCGGCCGGCAGCATCGCGTGGCCGCGCGGCGGGTCGACCGCGGCGGCGAGCGGCACGGCCACGCCAGCGAGCACGGACGGCCCCTTGAGCACGGTGGTGCCGCCCACGACGAGGTCGCCGTCGCGGATCGACACCGCCTCGCCCGGCAGCCCGCCGATCCGCTTCACGGCCCGGGTGCCGTCGGGCGCCGTCACGAGCCAGCGCTCGAACCGCGCCGGCCCGCGCAGCCGATCGGCCGCCGGCAGCCAGCCGGTCGAGACCAGGTCGCCCGGCATCAGCCCCGGCGCCATCGACAGGCCGTCGACCACGAACCGCGCCGGCCGCGCGAGCCACACGGCCAGCACCGCGCCGAGGATGGCGATCCCTGCGGCGAGCCGGCGGGCGGTCACGGCGTCAGGAGACCTTCGCCCACTGGTGGCTCGCCGCGCTCTGCAAGACCGCGTCGCACACCTTCTGGGTCTCGAGCGCGTCGCGGAACGTCGGCGGGCAGGGCTGCCCCTTCGCGTAGGCCTCGAGGAAGTCGGCCACCTGGTGCACGAACGAGTGCTCGTAGCCGATCGCCAGGCCCGGCACCCACCACTTGCCCATGTAGGGATGGTCGCCGTCGGTCACGTGCACGCTCTTCCAGCCCCGCATCGGGCCGGCGTCCTTGTAGTCGAACACCTGCAGCCGGTGGAGATCGTGGAGATCCCACTTGAGGCTCATGTGCTCGCCGTTGATCTCGAAGGTGTAGAGGGCCTTGTGCCCGCGGGCGTAGCGGGTGCTCTCGAAGAGCCCGAGCGAGCCGTTGGTGAAGTGGCAGAGGAACGAGCAGGCGTCGTCGATCTTCACCGGCTCCACCTTGCCGGTGAGCTGGTGCGTCCGTTCCTTCACGAACGTCTCGGTCATCGCCGTGACGTCGGCCACCGTGCCGTTGAGCCAGATCGCCGTGTCGATGCAGTGGGCGAGCAGGTCGCCCGTCACCCCGCTGCCGGCCGCGGCCGCGTCGAGCCGCCAGAGGGCCGCCCCGCCCTGGGGCAGGTCGGCGTTGATCGTCCAGTCCTGGAGAAACTCGGCGCGGTAGTGGAACACGCGGCCGAGGGCGCCCGAGTCGATGATCTGCTTGGCGAAGGTCACCGCCGGAATGCGGCGGTAGTTGTACCAGACGGTGTTGGGCACGCCGGCCTTCTCCACCGCCGCGCACATCCGCTCCCCTTCCGCCACGTTCATCGACAGCGGCTTCTCGCAGAGGATCGCCTTGCCGTGCTTCGCCGCCTCGATCGCGATCTCCGCGTGGAGGTTGTTGGGCGTGCAGATGTCGATCGCGTCGATGTCGTCGGCGGCCACCAGCTTCCGCCAGTCGGTCTCGACCCGCTTGTAGCCCCAGCGGTCGGCGAAGGCCTGGGCCTTCCCGGCGTCGCGGGCGGCCACGGCCTGGAGCACCGGCAGGTATTCCAGGTCGAAGAAATCCTTGACGCGGTTGTAGCCGTTGGAGTGGGCACGGCCCATGAAGCCGTAGCCGATCATGCCGATGCGGAGCTGCTTGGCCATAGAGTGTCCTTCGTGGTCAGTTCCAGCCGTGGGCGTCGCGGACGGCGAGCATGGTCTGGAGGATCGTGTTCCAGGTGTTCGGGTTCTCGAGCGTGGCGTTGGGGAACATGCAGCCGTCCCAGCAGATGTGGCGGATGCCGCGGTCGGCAGCCCCCTCGAGCCAGAGGCCCGAGCACTTCACGATGTCGAGCTTGCCGGCAGGATCGTCGGCGGGGCAGTGCTTGCCCGTCTTGTCGTGCGCGCCGGCCCCGTGCACCTGCCCGTCGTTCTGGGCCACGTGGAAGTCGATCGTCCAGGGCCGGAGCTTCGCCACCATCGCCTCGTAGGCGGGCCAGAACTCCGCCTCCGTGTAGCCGGGCTTCACCAGGGCGTGCT
>JBIIMU010000190.1:0-5523 GCA_044337845.1 Pirellulales bacterium
CAACGACGACCTCGCCGCGGCCGTCGAGGCGCCGGCGTACGTGGCGCGGGTGCCCGACCGTCCCTCCCCCGAGGCGGTGGCGGCGGGGCTCGAGGCCTGTCTCACGCGCGGGGCCGACCGCTCCCGACACGAGCCGGCCCGCGAGGCGTTCGCGGCCGCTCACGGGTTCGATGCCTATGCCCGGGCGCTGCTCGACGCGGTCTTCGACCGGCCGCGGGGCCGATCCGCCGACGCGACCGTGACGTCGGGCAAGCCCGTGCCCGGCGCGTCGCCACGGGTGCCGCGGGTGTTCGTCGACGCCTCGTACACCGGCTCCGCGCCGGCGCACTCGGGCGTCGCACGCGTCGTGACGCGGACCTCGGAGTCGATCAGCGACGTGGCCGCCCGGCGGGGCTGGACGGCGCACCGCGTCGCGGCCCGGGAGGGCCGGTTCGTCGTGACCGACGACGCCGATGCGGCCGTGCCGGTCCGCTTCTCGCGGGATGACATCCTGCTCCTCCCCGATGCCTACTGGGTGTTCCCCGACGTCTGGCCGGCCGTGGAGCGTGCCCGCGTCGCGGGAGCGATGGCCGTCCCGCTGGTCTACGACCTGATCCCGCTCAAGCATCCTGAGATCTACGGCATCGACGGAGCGCGGCTGCTGCGCCGCTACCTCGACGCGGTGATGCGGCATGCCGATCTCGTGGCCACGATCTCCACGGCGGTGGCCGAGGAACTCGCCGCCGAGACCCGTGGCGACCGCTTTCTCCGCAGCGGTCCGGCGATCCTGCCGTGGCGGCTGGGCTGCGATCTTCCGGCGACCGACGGGTGCATCCGGGACGGCGTGGCCAAGCTGTTCCGCGACCGCCTCCCGGACTCGGCCTACCTCGTGCTCGGCGCCCTCGAGCCCCGCAAGAACCACGCCTTCATCCTCGACGCCTTCCGGCGGCTGTGGGCCGACCCGGCCACGGCCCACGTGAAGCTGGCGATCATGGGCCGGCCGGGCCATGCCGCCGCCGGCATCCTGCGGGCGATTCGCTCGGACCGGCGGTTCGGCGACCGGCTCGTCCTGCTCGACGACTGCGACGATGCGGAAGTGGACCACGCCTACCGCCATGCCCGCGGGCTGGTGTTCGCATCGATCGCCGAGGGCTTCGGCCTGCCGCTGGTGGAGGCCCTGCGGCACGGACAGACGGTGTTCGCGAGCGATCTTCCGATCCATCGCGAGGTGGGCGTGGACGACTGTCGCTACTTCGCGCTCGATTCGGCCGCGGCCCTCGCCGACCTCCTTCGCGACCACGAGGCGGAGCACGCCGGCCGCGGCGTGCCCCGGCGGGTGGTCCGGCAGCCGCTCACCTGGACCGAGGCGGCCGCGCACCTGCTCGATGCCGTCATCGCCCGACGCGATGCCGGCCCCCTCCGCCATGCCGGCTGACCGACCATGGCTGCGTCGGCTGCTCGAGCGGTGGCGGCGGCCCCGGCCGCCCGGCCGCTACGACTACGCCCGGATCAGGCTCTCCTCCGCCGACATCGAGGCCAAGGCCTATCGCCGGCACCTGGGAGGCGGCGATGAGCAGTGGGATCGCCGCGGCCGTTTCCAGGTGGCCATGCTGCGGACGCTCGGTCTCGAGCCGCATCATCGGCTGCTCGATGCGGGCTGCGGTCCGCTGCGGGCCGGGGTGCACCTGATCGACGCGCTCGCCGAGCGCTGCTACTGCGGCATCGACTTCAATCCCGACTTCATCACCACGGCGCGGTTTCTCGTGGCCGCCGATGAGCGGCTCGCCGCCAAGGCGGCGCGGCTCGAGTGCCTCGACGACTTCGCCTGCGAGCGGCTCGGCGACGACCGCTTCGACTGGGTGCTGGCCTTCTCGGTGCTCAACCACTGCGACGCTGCGACCCGCCGGGCGTTCTTCGACCGCGTGCCGGGGGTTCTCGCGCCGTCCGCGACGATCGTGATCACCCACGCCGACTGGTTCGACCAGTCGCTGCTTCACGGCGACCCCCTGCACGTCCGCCGCGTGCTGCGCGTGCCGGACGATCTCGAGCCCGGGATCGACATCACCGCCTGGGGCTTCGCCCCGCCCCCGGAAGGGCGGATGTTCCCGATCGTCGTGCTGACGGCCCGACCGGAGCCTTCGGCCGGCCGCTCGTAACGGCCGCCAGACCGGTTCGGCCACGATCCCTGCCGCGGCAGAGCAACCCTGCCGATCCCTTCGCGGCAGGATTGAGCCGGCGTTCACGGCTGGCAGTGGACAGGGCCGGAATCGAACCGGCGACACATGGATTTTCAGTCCATTGCTCTACCAACTGAGCTACCTGTCCCGACGCCTTTTGGTAGGCGGAAATCGCCGGAAAGTCAACGAGAACGCCGCGGTCGCGGGCGGAAACCGCCGCCGCGCGGCTGATCGCCCCCCGGCCGCGGCCTCGCCGGCCCGTTCGCCGGTCAGGCGGATCGGCGGTCCAGCCACGCCACCACGAGTTGCACGAGCAGCACGGCGACAAGCGCGGCGCATCCGAGAAACGCCGGCGTGGTGCCGCGCAGCAGGTCGCCGAACCGCTGCGCGTCGATCCGCCGCACCGCTTCCATGGCGAGTCCGAACACGAGGCCCACCGGAGCCGCCACCACCAGCGCCCGGGCGGCGAGCGACAGCAGGCGGGAAAACGCGGCGACGGGCAGGCGGTGGACCGGCGGCTCGGCGGCCGGCATGCCGGCCCACAGATCGGCGGCCGAGTCCACCAGATCAAGCGACGACGACTGCCCGGATCTCGAGCCGCCCCCTGAGCCCCCGGGAAGCGGCGGGGGGCCGAGCGACTGCGGGCCGAGCGTGGGCCGCTTCCGCGCCTCGGCAATCCAGGGTCGCAGCCGCTCGATCACGGCGGCCGCCGATCCCACCCGGTCGGCCGGCGACTTGGCCATCATGTCCTGGACGACGCGGCAGAAGGCGTCACTCAGGCCCGGCTGGAGGTCCCGCAGCGGTCGCGGGGGTTCGGCGAGGTGCCGCTGCATCTTCTCCTTGCGGGTTCCCCCGGGAAACGGCACCTGGCCGGTCACGGCGTAGTAGAGCGTGCAGCCCAGCCCATAGATGTCGGCCGAGGGCCCGACGTCGTCGGGCGTGCGGATCTGCTCCGGCGCGATGTAATCCATCGTGCCGATCACCCGCCCCACCCGAGACGACTCCTCCTCGAGCTCCGAACCGGCGAGCCCCAGGTCGAGCACCTTCACCCGCATGCCCTGCATGACGAGGATGTTGCCGGGCTTGACGTCGCGATGGACGAGCCCCTGCTCGTGGGCGTGGGCGAGCCCGCGGGCCGCCTGGGCGACGACGAAGGCCGCGGTGACCTCGTCGAGGGGGCCGTGGTCCTTCACGAACCGCTTCAAGTCGACTCCCGGCACCAGCTCGGTCACGAGGTAATACACCTGCGCGTCGAACCCCGCATCGAAGGCCCGCACCAGGTTCTCGTGGTCGAGGCGGCCGAGCATCCGCATCTCCCGGCGAAAGGCCGCCTCCGACTCGGGCGTGGCCTTCTCCCGCGGGAGCACCTTCACCGCGACCTCACGACCCATCATGGCGTGCTCGGCCCGAAAGACCCGTCCCATCCCCCCCTTGCCCACCTCGTCGAGCACGGTGTACTGACCGAGCCGAAACCGGCGGCGTCCGGCGAGCATCTCTCGGGACTGGAAGGGCGTCAGCAGACCCTGCGACACGAGGCAGTCGGCCACCGCACCATCCCAAGCCTCGGGATCGCCGTGCCGGTCTGGTCCCCCGAGGGCCACCTCCCGCTCGGCGGCGGCGACCTGCGCCTCGGTCACCAGCCCGCTGGCGAGGGCCGTCTCGCGAAACCGGTGGCGGTCGAGGCGGCCTTCGCGGTCGGGCTTGGACATGGTGCGGCGAGTCTATCACCCTCGCGACGAGGGATCCGACGCCCTGGGCTGGCCGGCGAACAGGCTGGGGAACTGCTTCTCCCACGCCGTTCGGTACGGTGCGGCGAAGTCGACCCGCGTGCCGGTCGCCGGATGCACCAGCCCCAGTCGTTCGGCGTGGAGCGCGATGCCGCCGGACCGGCAGGGCAGTCGGCTGCCGTAGAGTCGATCGCCGACGATCGGACAGCCGCGCGACGACAGCTGCAGCCGGAGCTGATGCCGCCGCCCCGTCGACGGCTCGAGCTCGACGAGCGACACCTCGCCCGCCCGCCGGATCACGCGGGCCCGCACGTGGGCTGCCCGCGGCACCTCGTCGCCTCCGGTCGCACGGGCGGCGGCCGCCGGGTGCAGCACCGACCGCTGCTCGCCGGCACGCCGCGCGATGGCATCGTGCCAATCGACCCACTCGCCGAGGGGCGCCGGGAACCGCCCGGTGACCACCGCGGCGTAGGCCTTGGCCACCGATCGCTCCCGGAACTGCTCGGCAAGGCTCGCGGCGGCGGGCCGCGTCTTGGCGAGCACCACGACCCCCGACACGGCCGCGTCGAGCCGGCTGACGACGCCCACGAACGCGTCGGGGCCAAGCGCTGCGCCGAGCAACGTGAACACACTCTCCGCCCCAGACGGGGCGTTGGCGGTCGGCACGCCCGCGGGCTTGACGAGCACGACGAGATGCTCATCCTCGAAGAGAACCGGGATGTCGCCGGCGGTGCTGCGGAGAGGCCCCATGAGCCAAGAGTCGCCGAGAAGGATCGTGCTTGCAAGCCGCTCGCCGCGACGGCTCGAGTTGGCGACCGCGGAGGGCTGGCAGGTGACCGTGATGGCACCGCCGGAGGAGGCTGAAACGGCCGCCCCCCCGCGGGCGAAGGCCGAGTCGCTTGCCGACTACGTCTGCCGGCTGGCGCTGGCGAAGGCGTCGGCGATCGCCGACGCGGTGCCCGCAGGGTTGATCCTGGCGTGCGACACCCTGGCCGAAGTCGACGATCGGATCCTCGGCAAGCCGGCGGACCGGGACGACGCCTCACGCATGCTCCGGGAGCTCTCCGGCCGCGGGCACCGCGTGGTGTCGGGGGTCTGCCTCTGGAATCACCCGGCCAGACGGCCGCTCTTGGGCGCCGCCGAGAGCCTGCTGGAGATGGGGCCGCTCGACGACGGCTTTCTCGACTGGTACCTGGACAGCGGAATGTGGGCCGGGAAGGCGGGCGCCTGTGGATTTCAGGACGAACGCCTGCCGCTGCGTCTGGTCGAGGGCAGCCCCTCGAACGTCGTCGGCCTGCCGCTGGAGCTGATCCGCGAGCTGCTCGCCACTCTCGACGCCCACGCCTGAAGAGACGCCGGCCAGAAACGACACTGGCCCGCACGGCTTTTTGGCCGTGCGGGCCAGGCGAAGAAAATTCCGGCGATACCTACTCTCGCGCTTGTGGCACTACCATCGGCTCTGGAAGCTTAACTACCGTGTTCGGGATGGGAACGGGTGTGACCTTCCAGATATGGTCACCGGAAATATTGGTGCCGCTTTCGCGGCGAAGGTCGTGGTAACTGGCATGCGTTCCGCAGAACGCGCTGACTGACTCATCCGCGAAGGCGGATGACGCAGTCTGTGCTCGCAAGCACTTGAT
>JBIIMU010000179.1:0-5708 GCA_044337845.1 Pirellulales bacterium
TCGATCGACCCGCCCGCGAGGACGCGGTCGGCGAGGACGTGCCAGCGGCCGGGGGTGACGTCGTGGGCGAGGTCGGCGAGGGACATGCGAGGGCTCCAGGATCGGGACGCCGGGTCGGGACGCGGGCCGGACCCGCGGCGGAGAATGTACGCGATTCCCGGGCGGCGTGCGAAGCGGCCGCCGGTCAGTCGGCGAGGCCGAGCGGAAACGGGCTGAGGGTGCGGAGGCCCTCGGCCGTCACCAGGTAGTCGTTCTCGATCCGCAGCCCGCAGCGGAGCGCGGGGTCGTAGAGGGCGGGCTCCACGGCGATCACGTCGCCCTCCTCGAGCACGTCGTCCCACGCGGGATTGAGATGCGGTCCCTCGTGCACCGCGAGGCCGATGCCGTGGCCGAGGTGGCTCGACCAGGAGCCGACCGGCGCGGCGGCCAGCCACTGCCGCACCTCCTCGTAGACGTCGCGGCAGCGGACTCCCGGTTTCGCGGTCCGCTCCACGATCGCGAGGGCGCCGCAGACCCGCTCCCATGCCGCCAGCTGTTCGTCGGTCGGCCGGCGGTCCACCGCGATCACCCGCGCGATGTCGGCGAAGTAACCGCGGTACGCCGGGCCGAGGTCGAGGATGAACAGGTCGCCGGCCTGGCAGGGTCGCGGCCGCGGAGGTCCGCCGCGGGCCCCGCAGGCGTAGTCGTTGCCGGTGCCGGTGAGCATCTCGCCGCAGGCCGCGACGGCGGCCTCCTGGAGCGCCGAGAAGACCGTCAGCTCGTCGATCCCGGGGGCGACGATCTCCCGGGCGCGGGCGACCATCGCGCCGGATGCCGCGATCGCGCGGCCGAGCAGCGCCAGCTCGTCGGGATCCTTGCGGCGGCGGAGACGCAGCAGCTCCGGTTCGATGTCGGCGAGGGCCGCGGCGTCGAACGTCCGCACGACGTGCGGCGGGCACGCCGAGAACTCGACGCCGACGCGGCCCGGCCGCGGCCCGGCGCGGAGCCAGTCGGCGAGCACGGCGGCCGCCGCCTCGCGCTGGTCGTTGCGGAGGGTCGATCGCCACTTGGCCTCGTAGGTGCGAACCTCGTCGGCGGCCGCGCGTTCGACCGGCCGGTCGGGACAGACGAGCAGCACCTCGCCGGTGCTCCGCATGGCGGCCAGCGGGGCGAAGCGATGATCCCAGCGGTGTCCGGTCAGATACGCGACGTGCTCGGGGGTCGTCACGACCACGAGGTCGAGACGGTCCGCGGCCATGTGCCGACGGAGCCGCGCCTGACGGTCGCGGCAGCGGTCGAGGTCGAGCAGCGGTTCAACGCCGTTCATGCGGTGCTCCGGGGGCGGTCGGCCCGGAGTGTAGCAGCCTGCCCGCCGCCGCGGTCCGCTCAGCCGCCGGCGTAGAACATCGCCCGCGAGCTCACCGTCCGCTGCCGCCGGCCCGGGCGGGGCAGGGCGATCATCTGCGACTCGAGCGCATCGACGACGAGCTCGGCATCGGCCGCGTCGTCGATCAGCATGCCCGCGTCGTCGAGCTGCCGCTCGAAGTCGAGCACTTCGGCGATCGGCCACACGGTCGTCGCCCGGACGGTGATCGTCTCGTCGGCGATCCGTGCCTGCAGGAGGTGCCTGGTGCCCGGGAGGCTCGGGGCCGTGTCGCGGTGCGTCGTGACAGTCATGGCGTTCTCCTTGGGGCTGGGGGGCGGGCCGTGGCCCGTCGCATCACTCGAACACTGCATACGGCGTGCCACTCGCGGCGGTTCGCGCGCCGGGCGGCGCTGCCCGTCCCCGCCCGCACGACCTGCCCATCTTCCGCGCGAGCGGGACGACTGGGTCATCCGCGCAGACGGCGCGGCTGACGACCGGTTGAAAAAAATGCAGCCCGACGCGATCAGAGGTCGTCGGGCTCGGGAACCGTGCCCTCGGCAGCGACGGTCTCACCCCGGCGGATCCGGTCGCGGATCCGGGCGGCGAGTTCGTAGTCCTCCGCCTTCACGGCCTCGGCGAGCTGTTCGTCGAGCGTGCGGCCGAGCTCGTAGCGGCGGCGGACGCTCTCCCGCATCTCTTCGAGCCGCTTCACGAGTTCGTCGTCGGCGTACTGGTCGGCCGCGTCGTAGCGGGCGAACAGCTCGCGAAACCGGGTGAGGCCCGTGTTGATCTCGGCGATGGCCGCCTCCGGACCCTGCTCCTCGAGCACGGCCAGCGCCAGGGCCTGCACGCGGTGGAAGAGGACGAACGGACGATACTGCTCGTGCGACAGCATCCACTCGTCGTCGGGGGCGTGTTCCCGGACGAAGTCCATGAAGGCGAGGCTATGGTCGGCGTCGCGGGCGGCCCGCCGGTACTCGCGGAGCGACAGCCAGCAGAGCCGCCGCTGGTAAAACTGCACGAACTCGCGGTCGGCCTCCGTGCACTGCTCGCGGGAGAGCTTGAAGGCGTCGCCCTCGCGGATCACCTCACCGACGAGGTAGTCGTAGTAGGTCTCGGCGCCGTTGGGCCGCCGCCCGTCGGGACGCAGGTCGGTCTCCATCTGAACGACCCCCATGTCGATCCGCATCTGCAGCACCTGGCGGCCGCTCCGCGTCTTCACCAGCCGCGCGGTCACCTCGCCCGGGCGGTACTCCCAGGCGCGGAGGAGCGAGTCGATGTCGCGGGGGGAAGGCATGGCGGCACGGTCCTTGCTTGGGCGGAGGGCGGTCGGGCCATCGTGGCCTCGACCGATTATATCCGCGGCCCGCCCGCACCGGCTCGCGGCGGGGGTCAGGCGTCGGGACGCCGCCGCATTCGCTTGGTGTCGCCGCGGCGCCGCTTCGTGTCGAGGCGGTTGGCCGCCGCCGAACGCGGGGGCCGGGTCCGCTTCCGCCGCCGGGGCGGCGTCAGGGCCTGCCGGATGGTCTCCGCGAACCGCTCCAGGCATTCGGCCACGTTGGTGCCCTGGTCGCGGTGCACCTGGCAGGCGATCACGAGCTCGCCGGCGTCGGTCAGCCGGCTCCGCTCGCGGGCGAGCAGCCGCCCGCGGACGTCCGCGGGCAGGCACGCGGCGGTCGCCGCGTCGAACCGCAGCACGGCCTTGCTGCTCGTGCGGTTGACGTGCTGGCCGCCCGGGCCGCTCGCGCGGGCGAACTGCCAGGCGATCGCGTCGGCGGGCACCACGACCTCGCGGACGCCGTCGCTGATCCGGATGTCGCCGTGTCTGGGCATGGGGCGTGGCGTGGTGGTGGTGGCTGGCCGATCGATGGAGCCATGCGGTCTGATCGGCGCGAAAATGTCAAGAGGAATCGGCGGCGGCCATGCTGTCAGCCGCCGGCGCCGCTCCGCCGTGCGTCATCGGCGGGCGGACGGCGGTTCGCCGTCCGTTCGCTGGACAGTCTTCGACCGCGCTTCCCATACTTCCGACCCGCGAGGCGGACGTTCGCGCCGGTCGATGCGGCCTGGCGCGGGTCCTTCGGAGAGCATACTGATGGTCGATGTCGCGGTCAGCCAGATGACGAGTGCCCGTTGGGACCTCGTCGATGACGTCGCGGCGGCGCGATCCCACGGGTTCGATGCCGTCGCCCTGTGGAGGCCCAAGGTTTCCGACATGGGCGGCCCGGCGGCGGCCAGGCTGCTCGCCACGGCGGGCGTGCGGGCGTCGAGCCTGCAGTGGGTCGGTGGATTCACGGGCGGCGATGGCCGTTCCTTCGCCGAGAGCGTGGACGACGCCGTCGAGGCCCTGGCCCTGGCCGAGGCCGTGGCGGCGCCCGTGCTCGTCGTGCACGGCGGCTGCCGGGCCGGCCACACCCGGAGCCACGCCCAGCGGCTGCTCACCCAGGCCCTGGAACACCTGGCCCCGGTGGCCGCCCGTGGGGAGGTGACGCTCGCGGTGAAGCCGATGCACCCCGCCGACGCCGGCACGTGCGGCTTTCTCGCCGATCTCGCCGATGCCGTGGCGTTCGTCGAGCGGTTCGACCACGGGGCGGTGCGGCTGGCCCTCGATCTCTGGCACTTCGCCGACGATCCCGCCCTGGCGACGCTCGTCTCCCGGCTCGCCGCGGTGACTGCGGTGGTCCAGGTCGCTGACCGCTGCGGACCGCCGGCCGCCGGCGGCGACCGCCTGCCGATCGGGCAGGGGACGCTACCGCTGGAGGCGGCGGTGGCCGATCTGCTGGCTGCCGGCTACGCGGGGCCCGTGGAGTTCGATCCCGTGGGGGAGCTGGTGGAACTGCTCGGCTACGACGGCGTCTGGCGGGACACGAAGGGGGTGGCGGATGCCTGGATCGACCGCCCGGCCCCGGGGCCGGCGCGGTCGAGCGGTCGTGCCGGCCCCGATCATTTCCGGGCGGCGGCCGCGGGCATCCGCAAGTCCCACGCCTCGAGCCACTCGGGTTCCGCGGGCTGAAGGTCGAACTCCTTCCGCAGCCGTTCGTCGAAGTCGGGCATGTGGGCGGCGCCGTAGAAGATCGCGATCCGCCGGCTGCCCCGTGCGACCTCGTCGTGCAGCACCTCGATGCAGGCGGCGTTGCGGTCGGTGATCAGCGTCGAGCCCTCCTCGCCGCCGAAGGCCGACGTCAGCACCTCCATGTCGGTGAACTGCTCGGCCATCAGCCGGCGGAGCTTCACCTGCCTGTCGACGCCCGAGCCGAACAGGATTCCGAACAGCTCGCCGACGCCGACCTCCGCGCCGGCCGCGGGCCGCTCCGCGCGGGCCATGCTCTCCCGCATCAGCTTCGTGAACATGGAGAACCAGCTCTCGCCGCGCTTCTTCATGGCGGCGTCGAACTCCCTGGGGGAGAGGTCGGCGTGCACGAAGTTGTCGGCTCCGTAGTCGATCCGCTCGAGCTGGAACTCGAGCCCGAGGGCGTTCTTCAGGCCTTGCTGGGCGGTGCCGATCGCCCCCGCGGGCTTGCGGCCTGCCTTGGGCACACGGGCGTTCGGCGGGGCCACGAGTTCGTAGAGCACGGCGTCGTAATCGGCGAACAGGCGATCGAGCGTCTCGTAGTACTCGCCGGTCCCCACGTGCACCGCCGCCACGAGGTCCACCTGGAGCGGCCGGCCGCGGTCCGCGGCCGCGTCCGCCCGGCGATACTCGACCACCGCGGTGTCGAGCGACACGGGTGTGTCGTCGTCGTCGCGGACCAGGCGGAGAAACTCGGGAGCGGCGTCGGCGGCCAGGGCGGCTCCGCCGGGCCGCGCCTCCGGTTCGCGGGCCGTCGCGGCGGCGGCGACGGACAGGACCAGCACGGCGACGGCAGGGACGAATCGCATGGCATGCTCCGGCGGGGGCTGGGAGGTCGGGCCGACCTTGGGCACCTCCGCAGGATACCCCATCCTGCCACGGCGACCACGAACCGGGCGGGGCGAGCCGGCACGAACCCTCGATCCGTCAGGGTTTGCCAACTTTCGTCAATCCGGACCACCGGCACGACCGATACCACCGGAGAATCCGCAGAGGCGGAACATCGGCTCCTGCTCCACGGGACACCCAAGCGATGGCTACGACACAGCGACTCAGGCGTCTGGCGGCGACCGTCCTCTCCGTTGTGGCGGTCTTCGCCGCGGCGGAGCCGGCCCGCGCGGGACAGAACTGGATGCCGCTCCTGCCCGATCAGGACTTCTACGACTTCCAGATGTTCGCGCCGCCCGACCTGCAGGACTACGCCATCCGCCAGGATCCGCGAGAGGGCATCTTCTTCACCTACGATCGGACCTACTGGGCCCTCACCCCGCCGCAGTCGCGTCCGATCCTCAACGA
>JBIIMU010000180.1:0-5701 GCA_044337845.1 Pirellulales bacterium
AGGGCATCGAGCGGATCGTGCGGCCCGCCGCCACGCTCGACTACGCGGTCGCCATGGTCGCGGGCCCCGGCGAGCGGCACGCCGACCGCTACGCCGCGCGGCTGCTGGCGACCCTCCTGGGCGACTCCTCGGGCAGCCGTCTCTACTGGAGCCTCGTCGACACCGGCGAGGCCGAGCACGCCTCCCTGCAGCATCACGACTTCCTGGATGCCGGGCTCTTCGTGACGCAGCTCTCCTGCGAGGCCGCCGACGTCGAGCCGCTGCTCCGGAGGATCGCCGGGGTTTACGGGGAGGCCCGCACCGCCATCGGCACCGCCGAGTTCGAGCGGGCCCGCAACAAGCTCGCGAGCCGGGTCGTGCTGGGGGGCGAGAAGCCGCTGCGGCGGCTGTTCGACCTGGGGCTCGAGTGGTCCCACTCCCGCACCTACCGGTCGATCGCGGAGACCCTCCGCCGCGTCGAGTCGCTGGAGCGGGGCGACATCGACCGCGTCCTGCACGAGTGGCCGCTCGACGGGCCGGCCGCCACGGTGATCGCGGGCCGGGGCTGACCGCCGCGCTTTCGTGCCCGACGTTTCCACGGCATAATCTCGGCTCCCGACCCGCCCCGAGGTTCCGGCATGGTTCCCCTGCTCGCCGACGCCAACCGCTGGATGATCGCCCTCCCGCCGATCTGGCTGGTCGGGGCGGGCGCCGCCCTCGCCCTGGTGGCGACGCTGCTCGCCTACGCGGTCCTGCGGCAGGTCGCCCCGCGGCTCGCCGCCGAGGCGCGGGTGAGCCTCGGCGACGGCTTCCTGGGGCCGCTCGCCTGGCTCCTGCTGGTCGCCTCGGCCCTGGCGCTGGCCCTCACGCCCCTCGTGCCACTTGACCAGATCGCGCGGTCGCTGGGCCGGATGGCCTCGACCTCCGATTTCCGCACCGTGGTCACCGTGCCGGGCGGCGCGACGCTCCAGGAGGTGATGCTCGGCTTCCGGCCGCAGGAACTCGCCTCGATGTGGATGGAGAGCGACGGCCCCCTGCTGATTCGCACCCAGCAGGCGGTCGAGGGCTTCGCGCTGGCCAAGGATGCCAACGTGCCGCTCGAGGCCGGCCGGCGCTGGTCGTGGGGCAAGGCGGAGGGCGCGACCAACCCCTTCCTCGGCCTCCGGGCCGCGATGGGGGCGACCAACGAAGGCACGGCCCCGGTGACGCTCTCGGTCGGCTGGCGGCTCGCCGCCGAGAATCCGCAGTCGGCCGTCCTGCCGTGGACCTTCGCCACGCTGGCGGGGCTCGTGGCGGCCTACGCCCTGTTCCGCCTCGGGGCGCCGCGGGTGGCGGCGATCGCCTCGGCCACCACCAAGGAGGCGATCGGCCAGCCGGTCTTCATGGTGGCCATCGTGGCCGGCATCGCGCTGCTCCTGGCCTTCATCGTCATTCCCTACAACACCTTCGGCGAAGACGTGAAGATGCTGAAGGACAGCGGCCTCACGCTGATCAAGGTGCTGGCGCTGTTGGTCGTGGTCTGGACGGCCAGCGTCGCCGTCGCCGACGAGATCGAGGGGCGCACCGCCCTGACGGTGCTCTCCAAGCCGCTGGCGCGGTGGCAGTTCGTGCTCGGCAAGTTCGCCGGGCTGGTGCTGGTGGCCACGCTCGTGTTCCTGATCCTCGGCGCGGTGCTGCTGGCGACCACGAGCCTCAAGGTGGTGTACGACGCCCGCGAATCCTCCAAGACCGACCCGCTCTGGCGGGAGTGCGCCGACGAGATGATCACGGTGGTGCCGGGCCTCGTGCTCTCGCTCCTGGAGACGATCCTGATGGCGGCGGTGAGCCTCGCCGTGTCCACCCGGCTGGGCATGGTGCCCAACCTGATCGTCTGCTTCTCGGTCTACGCGCTCGGCCACCTGGTGCCGCTCATCGTCCAGTCGAGCGTGGGCAAGTTCGCGATCGTGCGGTTCTTCGGGAAGCTGATCGCCACGCTCCTCCCGGTGCTCGATCACTTCACGATCGAGGCCGCGGTGATCGGCGGCGCGGCGGTGCCGTGGGTCTACCTCGGCTGGGCCGCCCTCTACGCCGCCCTCTACTCGGCGCTCGCCCTGCTCGTGGCGCTGATCCTGTTCCAGGATCGCGACCTCGCCTGAGGCGGGTTCCGCCGCGGCGTCACCGCGTCAGGCCGGTGCGGGCCGTCACGCCCACCATCGACGCGCCGTCGGTCGCCGTGCCCGGCAGCGACCACCAGCCCGTCTCGGCCGACCGCATCGCCTGGGCCTCGGCCTTGCCGTCGATGAACAGCGTCACGCCCCGGCCGAGCCGCCGCTCGACCCGCGGGCCCACCTCCACGCCGAGCAGCCCCCACTCGGCGTTGTTGCCCACGATGGTGCGCAGCTCGAGCGACTCCCGGCCTCCGGCCCGCTCGTTCGACAGCCCGATCCGGCCCATCCAGCGTGCGGGCCCGTGCTCCACCACGTGCGTGTCGGCCTGCAGTCCCGCGGCCACGTCGAAGCGGTCGATGCGGCTGCGGAGCTCCGCGGTCAGCGGGGCCGGCGGCGCGTCCCGGCCCACGGGACGCGGCATCGCCACCGCGACCGCGGGCATGCCTCGGACCCGCTCCCGCTCCGCTTCCATCTCCAGCCGCTCGAGCTCGGCCGCGATCGACCCGGTGCCCTGGAAGCCGGCGAGCCCGAAGCCGTCGAACCGCAGCGGCGGCGCAGCGTGCCCCGACAGGCCGACCAGGCCCCAGAGGATCGCGACGGCGGTCGTGGCGAGGCGGGCGGCCATGCGGCGTGCGGAGGGTGGAGGGTACGGGGTGGACCGCGGCGGCCCATCGGGAAGGTATCGGCAACCGGCCGCCACGGATGCAGCGGCGACCCTGCCGATCGCGGCGACCCGCACGGCTTCGCCGGTCAGCCGGCCTTGCGGTGCGGGATCATCGGGGTCGTAGAGATCGGCGCGGCCTCGCCGCGCCGGTCGCGGCCGAATCGCATGCAGTCGAGGGCCTCGATCACCCGGGCCGCGATCTCCACGGCCGCCGCCCCGGCCGCCGCCGACACCAGCGGCTCGCGGTGGTCGCGGATGGCGGCGAGAAAGTCGTCATGCTCGCCGGCGATGGCGTTGGCGTCGGCGACCGTGACCGTCTCCAGTGGCAGGATCTCGGAGAAGAACGTCTCCTTCAGCGCCGCCCGTTCGGGGGCGGGCACGGCGGCGGCCGAGAAGGCCCCCGACCGCACGCCGGCCGAGGGCCGGATCGTCTCGACCGTCTTGGCGGTCAGGTCGCAGTGCACGAGGGCCGTGGGCGACCACACCGACACGGTCCGCCGGGCCGCCGGGCTGATCCGCGACGCCGTCAGGTCGGCCACGAGGCCCGACGAGAACACCAGCCGCGCCCGGGCCGCATCTTCGAATCCGCCCGTCGCGGTGATGCCGCGGGCCTCGACCCGCTCGAGCCGGCCGGGATGGAGCGAGAGCACGAGATCGATGTCGTGGATCATCAGGTCGTGGATCACGCCCACGTCGAGCGACCGGAACGTGAACGGCGCGGTGCGGACGGCCTCGAAGAAGGTCGCCTCGCCCAGCCCGGCCGACACCGCACGCCACGCCGGGTTGAACCGCTCGACGTGTCCCACGGCGACGGTCCGGCCGTGCCGCCGGGCCGCGATCACCAGCGCCCGGGCCTCCTCCACGCCGGCGGCGATCGGCTTCTCCACGAGCAGGTCGATGCCCCCCGCGAGCAACGGCAGCGACACCGCGGTGTGCAGTCCGGTGGGGGCCGCCACCACGGCTGCATCGACGAGCCCCACGAGGTCGCGCGGCTCGGCCAGCGGCCGGCAGCCGTGGGCGGCGGCCGCCCGCTCCCGCGACTCCGCGACCGGATCGACGATGGCCACCAGCTCCACATCCTCGCGGGCCGCGAGGAGCCGGGCGTGGATCGCCCCGAGATGACCGCAGCCCACCACCGCCACGCGTGTCCGCTTCATGCTGCCTTCCTCCGTTCGCGGGCGCGGCCGTGCCGCCCCTGCTGCTGGTGCTCCAGAAACTCGAGCAGCTCCTCCACCGGCGGGACGAGCATCGCCTGGCTCCGCAGGATCTCCCGAGCCGGCTCGACGCCCACCTTGGCGCGATACAGCAGCCGATAGGCCTCGGAGATCGCCTCGATCGTCGGCTGGGCGAACCCGCCCCGCCGCAGCGCCACCACGTTGATGCACCGCGGCCGGGCCGGCGACCCCTCGCAGAGCATGAAGGGGGGCACGTCGTGCAGCACCCGCGACAACCCGGCCACGAACGACCAGCCGCCGATCGTCGCCCAGTGGTGCACGGCGACGACGCCCGACAGCGAGGCCCGCGAGTGCACGCGGACGTGGCCACCCAGGAGCGTTCCGTTGGCGATGATCACGTGGTCGCCGATCCGGCAGTCGTGGGCCACGTGCGACGCGGCCATCAGGAAGTTGTGGCTGCCGACCGAGGTGACGCCGTCTTCCTTCTCGGTGGCGCGATTGATCGTCACGCCCTCGCGAATCACGTTGTCGTCGCCGATCTCGACCCGGGTGTCGGTGCCGCGGTAGCTCACGTCCTGGGGCTCGCCGCCGATCACGCAGTTGGGGAAGATCCGATTCCGCTCGCCGATCGACACGATGCCGTCCACGGTCACGTGGTTGGCGAGGACCGTGCCCCGGCCGATCGTCGCCCCGGCGGAGATCACGCAGTAGGGGCCGATCCGCACGTCGTCGGCCAGCCGGGCCCCCTGCTCGACCAGGGCGCTGGGATGCACCTCGGGAGGCCGCCCCACGGAGGCCACCACGGGCACCGGCTCGTCAGCGAAGGGGAGCACGCTCACGAGATTCAGGCCGAAGCCCGCCTCCCGACCGCCGCGACCAAGAGCGACGCCATCGCGCCGTTGAGGCGATGCCCGCTCCGGCAGGCCCGCACGTGGGCGTGCAGCGGCCGCCCGACGAGGGCGAGGTCTCCCACGAGATCGAGCACCTTGTGCCGCACGCACTCGTCCGGCCAGCGGAGCGCGTTGCCCACGGGACCGTCCGGCCCGAACACGAGCAGATCGCCGTAGCCCACGCCGACCGCCACGCCGGCGGCCTGCAGGCGGGCGGCCTCGTCGACGGGGATGAACGTCCGCGCCGCCGCGAGATCGGTGCGATACGACTCGGGCGTGACCCGCAGGGCGAGCGACTGCCGGCCGATGGGCCCGGGCCCGTAGTCGAGCTCGTACTCCACCGAGAGCCCCGCGAACCGCGGCGGCGTGACCTCGATCCACGACGACTCGTCGCCCACGCGGACCGGCTCGCGAACCACCAGGGGCTCGGCCGGGGCGCCCAGCGACTCGAGGCCGGCGGCATCGAGTGCGTCGACGAACGCCCGGGACGAGCCGTCGAGGCCGGGCATCTCCTCGGCCGTCACGTTCACCACGCAGCAGTCGACCCCCGTGCCGGCCAGCGCGCTGAGCACGTGCTCGACCATCTGCACCCGCACGCCCGCCGACACGAGATTGGTCCGGGCCGTCGCCTCCTCGCGGTGATCCACCGCGGCGGGAATCCGCACGGGAACCGACAGATCGCGGCGCACGAACACGATCCCGGCCCCGGCCGGAGCCGGGGCGAACTCCACGGTCACGGGCTGCCGCGTCCAGTAGCCCGTGCCCGCGACCGTGACCGCCCGGCGAATGGTCTGCTGCGTGCGCATGAAACCTGCGGGTGAGAAGCGGGCCCGGAGGGGGCCGTGG
>JBIIMU010000181.1:0-5672 GCA_044337845.1 Pirellulales bacterium
GCGGCGATCGCAGCACCACCGACGGGGTGCCCCACGGCTGCCAGCGATTCGGGTCGGTGGGACCGACGATGACGACCGCCGGCACGCCCAGCGACGCGGCGAGGTGGACCATGCCGGTGTCCACGCCCACGCAGAGCCGCATCTGGGCCATCAGGGCGGCCGCATCGGCGAGCGGCACGTCGGCGGAGAAGTCGTGGACATGGGCGGCGAGCGACGGCGGGCAGGAGCGGAGCAGGTCGTCGTGCGCCTTGCGGTCGGCGGGCCCGCCGCAGAGCACGATCTCGCTGCCGCGGTCGTCGACGAGCCAGCGGAGCAGGCTTCGCCAGCGATCGACCGGCCAGAGCTTGAGCGGATCGGTCGACCGCACGGCGAGGAACACCCGGGGGCGGCCCGCGGGCAGGCCGGCCAGAAGCCCCGCGACCCGCTTCGCAGCCTCCGGCCGCACCCAGTTCTCGTTGTGGCCATCGTCGACGGGCAGCCTCTCGCCGCGGAGCAGATCGAGATATGTCTCCACCTGGTGGCGGCCGACGCGCCGGCGGATGGCGGTGGTGAGCAGCGGACCGCTCTCGCCGCGGAAGCCGATCCGCTGCGGGATGCCCGCCAGCGTCGCGAGGACCGCCGCGGAGAGCGAGGGCTTGAGCAGGTAGGCCTTGGTGTAGCGGCGGGAGCGGAGCCAGGCCGCCTCGGCGGCCAGCCCCGTCGCGATGGCCACGAGTCCTCCGCGGCGGTGACGCGGCGGCCGCGTCCACGAGATCTGGTCGTCGATGTATGGGCAGGCCGCCAGCATCGCTCGCGGCCCCGCCGCCGCGCACACGTCGATCGTGGCGGCGGGATGCTGGCGGCGGAGGTTGCGGAGAAAGGGGATCGCCAGCAGCGTGTCGCCGAGGTACTGCGTGCAGACCACGAGGATCCGCTCGGATTCCGGGCCGCCGCCGCGGAGCGTGGATGGTGTCATCGGGCGAAGCCCACGAAGAAGCTGAACAGCTGCTTGCTGTCGTACGGCGCGTAGGCGACCGGGACGGCGAAGTCGAGGGCGATCGGTGCCGGCCCCATCGCCGGCAGCGTGATCCGCAGGCCCACGCCCGGGGCGACACGCATGTTGTTGATGGAGACGTTCGACTCCACCGTGCCCACGTCGGTGAACACCACGCCGCGGAGCGTGTCGTCGGCCGTGATCGGGAACATGTACTCGATCGTGTTGAGCCACTGGAACGGGCCGCCGACGATCGCCGCGGCCTGGCCGGGCTTCGGCTCCGTGCCGGCGGCGGTCTGCCGGGGGCTCGCCCCGCGGAACACGAAGCCGCGGATCGTGTTGTAGCCGCCGGCGAAGAAGTTGTCGTAGGCCGGCGTGTTGTCGCCCGACACGCCGAGCACCGAGCCGATCGAGAGCACGTGGCGACCCGAGCCGTCGGGCCGCTCGTTGAGCAGGAAGTACTGCCGGGCCTCCGCGATGCCGCGGGGATAGACGAAGGTCCCGATCACCTGCTCGAACTCGAGCGACGCGAGGTGGCCCTGCGTGGGGAGGAACGGGCTGTCGCGGGTGTCGTGGATCAGCCCGGCGCTGAAGCCGTAGACGCCGTTGGTGCCCAGCATGTTCTCGATGTCGGGGGTCAGGAGCCGCGGATTGAACACGTCGACGCTCTCGCCGCGGAAGCCGGCGTTGACCGACAGGTCGGGGGCGAACTGGAACTGGTAGCCGAGGCCGATCCGGCCGCCGGTCCGGGCCTCGGCCCAGTCGTAGAAGAAGCGGGTGAAGTAGGAGGCCGACAGCGAGAGGCCGATCCGCGTGTCGAAGAGGTAGGGCTCCTGGAACGTCGCCATGTACCGCTGCAGCTCGGTGCCGGGGGCGGCCTCGAGGCGGAACCGCTGGCCGGCGCCGCGGAAGGCGGTGCCGTTGCGGATGTCGTCCCAGCTCCGCGGCAGGCGGAGGATGTCGAAGTTCTGCTCGTCGACCACGATGTTGCCGACGAGGCCGGCGTTGGAGTTCACGCCGGCTCCGATCATCAGCCGGCCCGTCTGCGTCTCCTCGGCGTCGACGTCGACGATCACGTAGGGCTCGTTGCCGGGATACACCTGGCCGGGATCGCCGGCGAAGTCGGGCAGCACGCCCGGCTGCTGGAAGGCCGGGGGCTGGTTGGGATCGGCCTGGGCCACGGGCGTGGCGCCGAAGGGCATCCCGCCGCCGACCGCGGGCTGGAGGGGCGGCATCTGGCCGGGAGCGAGCTGCTGCTGGGCGGTGTAGACCTGCGACGGCGGGGCGACCGCCCGCCCATAGTCGATCGCGTTGGGGGCCGCCGGGGCGAGGGCCGCGCCGCCCCACGGCGACGCGGGCTGCTGCATGACCGGCTGCTGGGGCGCCGGCCATCCGGCCACGGGCTGCTGCACGACGGGCTGCTGCACGACGGGGACCTGGAACGCCCCCTGGGGCTGGGCCATGGGCTGGGCGACGAACGGCTGCTGGACCACGGGCGCGGTCGGATAGGCGGGGCTCTGGCCACGCCACACCGGCCGGTCGGTCGCCGTGGCCGGTCGGGTGGGGGCCGCGGCGGGAGTGCGGGGGGCCGGTGCCGGCGCCGGCTCGTGCACCGCCTGGACGTCGGCGTCGTTCCACTCCGCCTCGAGCACGAGGTCGAGGACGGCGTCGTCGCCATCGGGGCTCTGGCCGCGGAAGCCCGGCGGCCGCGCCGGCTCGGGCTCGCGGGCCACCCGCGTGTCATCGGGGTCGGGCTTCGAGAACACGATCTTCGGCCCCTCCCCCTTCGAGGCGTCGGCCAGGAACAGGCTGCTCGACTTCAGCCGCCGCTCGTCGTCGCGGAGCTTGCGGATGTCGAGGATGTCGCCGGGCCGCAGCGACAGCCGGTTGAGCACGGTGCTGTGCCGCGTATGGGGATGCTCGCCGCGGATCCGCACGTTGATCTTGCCCACGCGGTACCGCTGGCCCTCGGAGACGTTGTAGACGAGGTCGAGCTGCCCCGGCTCCTCGAGGAACCGGGGATCGGCGCGGATGTCGGCGAACACGAAGCCCCGTCCGCCGTAGATGTCGCGGATCAGGTTGAGATCCTTGTCCATCTTCGCCTGGTTGAAGTGCTCGCCCCCCTTGAGCTCGAGGTCGCGCTCGAGGAACTCCGTCTTGAACTTGCTGTTGCCCAGGAACGACACGTTGCGGACCGTGTAGCGGGGGCCCTCGTTGACCACGAACGTGATGTGCGTCCAGTCGCGGCCCCCCTCGTGCACCACCTCCACCTCGCGGCCCACCTTGGCCTGGAAGAATCCCAGGCTGCGGTAGTAGGCGGTGAGCGTCTCGACATCCTGGTCGATCACGCTGCGGTCGACGTTGCCGCCGAACATCCAGAGCACGCCGGGCTTCGACTTGATCTGCGTGAGCAGCCGGGCGTCGCTGGCGATCGTGTTGCCCACGAAGCTCGTCCACAGCGCCTTGCGGTTCCGCCCCTCGTCGATCAGGAATACGGCCCCCTTGTCGCCCTGCTTGTCGCCCTCGACCGTGGTGACCCGCGCCCCCTCGAAGCCCTTCTCGTGGTAGTGCGACTCGATCCGCCGCCGGGCCTCCTCGACGACGTACGGATCCATCGCGTCGCCGACGTCGATCTCGGCCTTCTTGCGGAGCGTGCGGGTGGTCACCCGCTCGTTGCCGACGTACTTCACGTAGCGGAGCATGGGCCGCTCCACCACCTGGAAGACCACCACGATGCCCTCGGCCACGCGGACGTACTTGGGGTGCACGTCGACGAACTTCCGCGAGCGGTGGAGCGTGCGGACGTCTTCCTCGATCGCCTGCGGATCGAAGATCTGGCCGGCCCGGGTGACGAGCTTGGGCAGCTTCGAGACCTCGGTGGCGTGGTTGCCCTCGATGCGGACCTCGACGATCACGTCGCCCTGCGGGGCGGCCGTGGCCGGCTGCTCGGCCACCGGTGGCAGCGGCAGCGGCTCCGGCTGCTGGGCGGCGGCGACCGCGCCGGCGAGCCAGAACGCGGCCGCGGCGAGCCGGGGCACGGTGAATCGGCCGATGGATGGTGGGGCGCTGGTCATCGAGCGGGCCGATTCCCGGAGGGCGGCGGCGGAAGCCGCGGAGGAATACCGGAGCCTCGCCGGCCGCCACAAGGCGAAAAGTGTCCGCGGTGCGCCGCGGGCCGGGCGGCCCGGGCTGGCAGCCTCCGCGCGGGCGAAATCGCGGGTCGATCGGCCGAAAACCCCGCGTCTTGCCCAGCCGTCGATGCTTGACTCCCTCACGCCGATGGCGGTAGTTTTCCAGGGAGATCAGTGCCGCGCGGCCGGTTGTCGTGACATCGGCGGCCACGGTCGTCGGCTCCCAGGCCCTCGTGCCCCGCCATGCCGCCGACGGTCATCGATCTGCGCCGCACCGAGGATCCGCGTGACGTCGTGCATCGCGCGGTGCAGGCGCTGGCCGAGGGCCAGTGCGTCGCCTTCCCGACCGACACCGATTACGTGGTCGCGGTGAGCGGACGTTGCGACTCCGCGGTCGCGCGGGCCGCCGAGATGGCGGCACAGCGGCCCGACGAGCCCCTTCTCTCGCTCGCGCTCAAGAGCCATGCCGAAGCCCTCGACTGGGCGCCGCGATTCACGCCCGTGGGCCAGCGGCTGGCACGCCGCTGCTGGCCGGGGCCGGTCACGATGCTCGTGCCCGACGACCACCGCGACAGCCTCGTGCACCGCCTCGCCGAGTCGACGAGGGCCGTGGCGGCCGGAGCGGGCCGGCTCCGGCTGCGGATCCCCGGCCACGCCTTCCTGGTGGACTGCATGCGGATGCTTCCCGGACCGGTGCTGCTCGCCGAGATCGGCGGCGGTGGGCCCGAGGCGGTGGTCGACGCGGCGGGCGTCGTCGACCGCGTCGCGGGAGGCGTGTCGCTCGTCATCGACGACGGCCGCACGCGGTACGGACAGCCGGCGACCACGATCGAACTCGCCGGAGATTCGTTCCGCGTCGTCCGCCCCGGCGTCGTCGCCGAGGACACCCTCCGCCGGCTCGCCAGCTTGATGGTGCTCTTCGTGTGCACCGGCAACACCTGCCGCAGTCCGATGGCCGAGGCGCTGTTTCGGGTGCTGGTGGCGGAGAAGCTCGGCTGCCGTCCCGACGAGATCGAGCGGCACGGCGTGGTGGTCGCCAGTGCCGGCCTGGCCGCCTGGGGCGGCGGGCCCGCCAGTGCGCATGCCGTCGAGGTGATGCGGGACATGGGAGCCGATCTCGGCGGCCACGAGAGCCAGCCGCTGACCGAGTCGCTGATCGCCGAGGCCGACGTGATCCTGACGATGACCGCCGCGCATCGGGCCGGAATTCTTGCGCAGTTTCCCGAGGCGGGCGGCCGCGTGTCCGTGCTCGGCACCGACCGCCGGGACGTCGTGGATCCGGTGGGCGGCTCGCTCGAAACCTACCGGAAATGTGCCGACCAGATCCGGGCGCACGTGGCGGCCCGAATCGCTACACTCGGGATCGAATCGCCGGGTCGCTGACGGCCGGCGGTCGATCGATGGATGCGAGGAGTTTCGGGACCCATGCGGATAGCAATCGGCAGCGATCACCGGGGTGTGGCGGCTCGGAAGCGGCTGGTCGGCCTTCTCGAACGGCTGGGCAACGAGGTGGTCGACTGCGGCTCCGACGGCGAGCAGGCGGTCGACTATCCCGACATCGCCGCCGA
>JBIIMU010000182.1:0-5663 GCA_044337845.1 Pirellulales bacterium
GCCCGTGGCCGTGCTCGAGCCCGAGTCGCTCGAACCGGGAGCCTACTGGGTGATCGCCAGCCACGACCCCGGCTTTGGCGAGACCGACAACGTCGTGCAGGCCACGCTCGTCTGGATCACCCGCCTCGCGATCGTCGCCGCGCACGCCCCGCCCCACGCGGCCCAGGGCGATCGGCTCTCCGGTCACGTCGTCGACATCGCCTCGGGCGAGCCCGTGGCCGGGGCCACGGTCACGCTGATGGTCCGCGAGGAGCGGGGCGATCCGCCGGCCTTCCGCCCGCAGGGCTCCGCCACGACCGACGCCGACGGCCGCTACGAGCTCGCCGCCGTGGAGGGGCGGGAGCTCGTGCTCGTGGCGCGGGCCGCGATCGCCGGAGCGGTCCACACCGTGCCGACCGACTCCACGCACGTCTGGCGGCACGAGCAGGAGCCCCGCGGCACCTCGCTCGTGCTCGTCACCGACCGCGGCATCCATCGCCCGGGCCAGACCGTGTTCTACAAGGGGATCGCAGCCGCCTTCGACCACGACCGCCGCGACTATCACGCCCTGCCGAAGCGGCCGGTCACGGTCACGCTCTGCGACGCGAACGGCCGCGAGGTCGCGAAGGCCGAGCACGTGACGAACGGCTCCGGGTCGTTCCACGGGTCGTTTCCGGTGCCCACGGCCGCCCTGCCGGGCCAGTGGATGCTGCTCGCCGAGATGCAGGGGTTCAACGGCGGCGTGGGCGTGCGGGTGGAGGAGTACAAGCGGCCGAAGTTCCAGGTGGCGCTCGCGCCGCCGGCCGCGGCCGTGCGGCTCGGCGAGGCCCTGGCCGTCACCGGCACGGCCACCACCTACACCGGTCTGCCCGTGGCGGGCGCGAAGGTCTCGTGGCGGGTGGAGCGGCGGATGCGGCTGCCCGTGTGGTGCCGCTGGTGCTTCCCGTGGCTCCCCTTCGGCGACGACGGCCGGAGGATCGCCCGGGGCACGGTCGTGACCGGCGCCGACGGCACGTTCACGGTCCGGTTTCCCGCGCTGCCGGATCGCGGCGTGCCGAGAGCCGCCCTGCCGGTGTTCCACTACGAGGTGGTCGCCGACGTGACCGACTCCGGCGGCGAGACGCGGTCCGCCGAACGGACCGTGACCGCCGGCTACACCGACGTCGAGGCGACGATCGAGCGGAACGACTGGCAGGCCGCCTCGGCCGCCACCCGGGACGACCGCGGCCAACCCGCGGCGGCGGTGACCCTCACGCTCCTGACGCGATCGCTCGACGGCGAGCCGCGGCCGGCAGCGGGCACGCTCGTGATCCACGCCCTGGTGCAGCCCGCGGCCGTGGACCGCGGCGACATCCTCGGCGACCCGCAGCCTCCGGCGCCGCCGCGGCCCTTCGGCACGGCCCGGAAGGCCGAGGCCGCGGCCGCCGCGGATCGGCCGCGGCCGCAGCCCACGATCAAGCCCGACGACCCCGACACGTGGGCAGCCGGGCCCGCGGTGGTGACCCGCGAGGCGACGACCGACGCCCGGACGGGCAAGGTCGAGGTCGCGGCCGCGCTGCCGGTGGGCATCTACCGCGCGGTGTTCACGATTCCCGGCAGGGACGGCGCGCCCGAGGTGCGGACCGAGTCGACCTTCACGGTGATCGATCCCGCCGGCGCGCGATCGGCGGTGAAGCGGGCGTTCGCGGTCGCGGCCGCCACCGACTCGGTCGAGGCGGGGCGGGAGTTCGAGGCGGTGGTGGGCACGGGCTACGACCGCGGCCGGGCCGTGGTCGAGATCTCGCGGGCCGGACGCGTGCTCGAGCGGTTCTGGACCGACCCCGGCCGGACCCAGTGGCCGGTGCGGGTCGCCGTGACCGACGAGGATCGCGGCGGCTTCACGATCACGGCATGGATGGTCCGCGACGGCCGGCTGCATCGCGAGCAGCGGACCGTGCAGGTGCCGTGGACGAACAAGAAGCTCGCCGTCACCTGGGAGCGGTTCACGCGCCGGCTCGAGCCGGCGGCCCAGGAGGTCTGGCGGGCGCGGATCACGAGCGTGGCCGACCCGCTCGCGGGCCCCGCGGCACCGGCCGCGGCCGAGTTTCTCGCGCTGGCCTACGACCAGTCGCTCGACGCGCTCGCGGAGCACCAGTGGCCCGCCACGGGCCTGCTCGGGCTGTTTCGCGGCGAGTCGGCCGCGGCCGAGGCGTCGTTCACCAACGGCATCAACGGCTTGAACGGGATCCGCGGCACCTGGAGCCACACGCTCGACGGCGTGGAGATCAGCTACCGGGAGCTCCGCGACCCGTTCGGGCCTCCGGGCCACGGCGGCCGGGGCATGCGGCACGGGCGGAATCGCTTTGGTGCCGAGGCGATGCTGATGGCCGACGCCATGCCGATGGCCGTGCCGACCGGAGCACCGCCGATGGCGTCGAAGCCCGGGATGCGGCGCCAGGCCGCTGCCGGCGAGCTCGAGATCCTCACCAAGCGCCAGGAAGACGCCGGCGGCGAAGCCCCCGCGCGGTCCGACCGCGGCACGCCGCCGCCGCCGCGGACGAACCTCGCCGAAACGGCGTTCTTCCTGCCCACGCTGGTGTCGGGCTCGGACGGCGTCGTGACGATCGAGTTCACGCTCCCCGACACGCTCACGACCTGGCAGGTCCGGGGCCTCGCCCACGACGCGGCGCTGCGGAGCGGAACGCTCGTGGACGAGTGCGTGTCGGCGAAGGACCTGATGGTCGAGCCGCTCCTCCCGCGGTTCCTCCGCGAGGGCGACGTGGTGGAGATTCCGGTCAAGGTGAGCAACACGTCGAGCGGCCGGCTCGCCGGCACGGTGCGATTCGCGCTGGCCGATGCCCGCACCGGCGATTCCCGCGACGGCCTCGTCACGGGGCCGCGGGAGCAGCCGTTCGACCTCGCGGCGGGCGAATCGCGGCCGGTGGTGTTCACGGTGCAGGTGGCCGACGGGACCGACGTGCTGCGTTGCACGGCGACGGGCGCGACGACCTCGTCGGCGAAGCAGGCGGCCGACGGCGAGGAGACGCTCCTGCCGGTCCTGCCGCGGCGGGTGCCGGTGACCGACACCGTGCCGATCACGATCCGCGGCCCGGGTGAACGGCGGGTGAAGCTCGACCGGCTGCTCGCGTCGGCCGGCACGCAGATCCGCAGCGAGTCGCTCGTGGTGCAGGCGGCGTCGAACCCCGCCTGGTACGGCGTGCTCGCGCTGCCCGCGATCATGGAACAGCCCGACGAGGGCATCGAGGCCCTGTTCGCGCGGCTCTACGCCAACGCCTACGCCCGGCACCTCGCCACGGCCGATCCGCGGATCGCGAAGGTCTTCGAGCAGTGGCGGGGCACCGACGCCCTGGAGAGCCCGCTCGAGAAGAACGCCGATCTCGTGAAGACGCTCCTCGCCGAGACGCCCTGGGTTCGCGATGCGGTGGACGAGCGGGAGGCGCGGGCCCGGATCGGGCTGTTGTTCGACGCCACGCGGGCCGACAACGAGCTGCAGGCGGCCGTCGCGCGGCTCGAGTCGCTCCGCAACGAGGATCGGGGCTGGCCCTGGTTCCCGGGCGGCCGCTCCTGCGATCCGGTCACGCTCGCGATCATCGCCGGCTTCGGCCGGCTGCGGGCGAGCGGCGTGGCGATCGACGTGCAGCCGGCGGTGGCGGCGCTGCCCTGGCTCGACGCGCGGCTCGTGGAGGAGAAGCGGCGGGCCAAGACGATCGACGATCCGGTGCTCACGCCCACGGGGGCCTATGCCCTGTTCGCGCGGAGTTTCTTCAAGGCCGACGCCCCGCCCGAGGGCGCCGCGGCCGAGGCGATCGCCTGGGGGCTCGACGTGGCGCGGCGGACGTGGATGAAGCTCGGCCGCCGGGCGCAGGGGCACGTGGCCCTCGCGCTGGTCCGCGCCGGCGACCGCGACACCGCCCGCTCGATCCTCGACAGCCTGAGGCAGCGGGCGGTGGATGCCGACGTGAAGCCGGGCTCCGAACGGGAGTCGTGGCAGGGGATGTGGTGGCGCGACCGGCATCCCGCGTGGTGGAGCTGGGAGGCGGCACCGATCGAGACCCAGGCGGTGATGATCGAGGCCTTCGACGAGATCGCCGGCGATGCCGACGCGGTGGAGGCGTTGAAGGCATGGCTGCTCGCCCAGAAGCGGACGAGCCGCTGGCCGGGGAGCATGGCGACGGCCGACGCGGTCGGCGTCCTGCTCGGCCGCGGCGCCGACCTCCTCGGCTCGACGGACCTGGTCGCGGTGACGGTCGGCGGCGCGGCCGTGAAGCCCGCCGCCACGGAAGCCGGCACCGGCTTCTTCGAGGAGCGGTTCGTGCGGCGGGAGATCGTCCCGGCCATGGGCGAGGTGGTGATGACGAAGCCCGACGCGGGCCTCGCCTGGGGCGGGGTGCACTGGCAGTATCTCGACGACATCGCGCGCGTCCCGGCGGCGGGCCGCGAGGAACTCGCGATCGAGAAGCGGCTGTTCGTCAAGACCTTCACGAAGGCGGGGCCGGTGCTCGAGCCGGCGACGGTGGTCGCGCCCGGTGACGAGCTCGTCGTCCGGCTGGTGGTGACGAGCGACCGCGACTACGAGTACCTCGAGCTCACCGACCACCGGCCGAGCCTCACGGAGCCCGTCGACGTGCTCTCCGGCTGGCGGTTCGGCGACGGCGCGGCCTGGTATCTCGCCGTCCGCGACGCGAGCACGCAGCTGTTCTTCGAGCGGCTCCCGCGGGGCACGCACGTGTTCGAGTATTCGCTGCGGGCGGCCCATCGCGGCCGGGCGTCGAGCGGCTTCGCGCGGATCCAGAGCCGCTACGCCCCGGAGTTCTCGGCCCACTCCGCCGCCGTGCCGCTGGAGGTGAAGTGAGCCACCTGCTGGTATCCTGCCCCCGATGAGCCTTGTGCCCGACCATCCGACCTCGCTGCCCAACGAGCTCGCCCGCGAGCGCAATCGCGAGGCCGCCGACCGCACGCTCCTGGCGTGGATCCGCACGAGCCTGGCGATGATCTCCTTCGGATTCGGCATCGAGCGGATCGGTCAGGCCGCGCTCGATCTCGAAGGCCGGCTGACCGGGTTCTCGCCGCTCAAGACGCGGATCGGCGGGTCGGTGCTCGTGGCGCTCGGCATCGCCGCCACGATCGCCGGGATGTGGGAGCACCGGCACGTGCTCGCGGCGATCAACCGGCAGGACTACCGCTACACCGAGCGGCCGGCGATCGCCCGCTGGATGGCCGCCACGCTGATCGCGGTCGGAACGGCGGCGCTGGCGACGATGCTGGTGGGATTCTGAGGCTGCCCGCCCGAGGGCCGGCGAACACGAAGGAGCGACGATGGACATGGACGGCGGCGGTGCGACGGCGGCGGGAAAGACGATCCGGCCCCTCGACGCGTTCGAGCGGCGGGTGCTCGGCGTGCTGATCGAGAAGGCGAAGACCACGCCCGACGCCTATCCGCTCACGCTCAACGGCGTCGTGGTGGGCTGCAACCAGAAGAGCAACCGCGACCCGCTGATGACCGTCGACGAGGAGCAGGCGGCGCGGGCGCTGGAGAGCCTGCGGAAGTGCGGGGCCGCCGCGGAGGTGTTTGGCAGCGGCAAGACGCCGCGGTATCGGCACCTGGCGTACGAGTGGCTCGACGTCGGGCCGGAGGAGCTCGCGATCCTGGGCGAGCTGCTCCTCCGCGGCGCGCAGACCGAGGG
>JBIIMU010000183.1:0-5654 GCA_044337845.1 Pirellulales bacterium
AGTTTCTCCATCTCCGCATCGGAGAGCGGCTCGCCCAGCCGCGCGTTGATCTCCTCGAAGCGGCGGAGCACGGCCCGCGAGTGGTCGACCGCGTCCATCACGTTCTCGAACACGGTCTTGTTCGGATCGAGCTTCGGCTCCTGCTCGAGATAGCCCACCGTGTAGCCCTCGGCCAGCCGGGCCTCGCCGTCGTACTCGCGGTCGATGCCCGCCATGATCTTCATGAGCGTGCTCTTGCCCGCGCCGTTGCGGCCGAGGAGGCCGATCTTGGCGCCGGGGTAGAAGGCGAGGTTGATGTTCTTCAGCAGCTCGCGCTGCCCGAACTTCTTGGTGAGATCGACGACCTGGAAGATGAAGGCGGGGCCCATCGGATGAACGGCTGCTCGCGGGGTGGGGGCGGAGGGGAAGGACTGTCGCGGTGACGATCGTAGCAAAACGGCCGGTGGCGCATGAGGGCCCGTTGCTGGCCCCCGGGTGATGGACTACGATGCTGGCGAGCGGCGAAAACCGCATTTTCCGCGTCGCCGCGAGGAGCTCGCCATGCCCGACTACGTCCATCCCGAAGTGCTCGTCTCGACCGAGTGGGTGGCGGAGCATCTCTCCGATCCGCAGGTCCGCATCGTGGAGTCCGACGAGGACCGGGCGCTCTACACCCAGGGGCACATCCCGGGGGCCGTCGAGATCGACTGGGCCGTCGACCTGCAGTGCCAGGTGGTCCGCGACTACATCGACCGGGCCGCGTTCGAGAAGCTCTGCGCCGAGCGGGGCATCTCCGCCGACACCACCGTCGTGTTCTACGGCGACAAGAACAACTGGTGGGCCTGCTACGCCTTCTGGGTGTTCAAGCTCTACGGACACCGCGACTGCCGGATCATGAACGGCGGCCGGAAGCGATGGGAGCTCGACGGCCGGGCCTGGTCGAGCGAGCGGGTGTCGTATCCCCGGGCCGCGTACACCGCCCAGGAGCAAGACGCCTCGATCCGTGCCCTGCGCGACGAGGTGCTGAAGCACTGCAAGGCCGGCAGGCAGCTCCTCGACGTCCGCAGCCCGGAAGAGTATCGCGGCGAGCGGATGCACATGCCCGACTACCCCAACGAGGGTGCCGTCCGCGGCGGCCACGTGCCGGGGGCGGTCAACGTGCCCTGGCCGATGAACTGCAACGACGACGGCACGTTCAAGACCGCGAAAGAGCTCGAGAAGCTCTACGTCAAGGAGCTGAAAATGAAGCGGCGGTCGCCGACGATCGCCTACTGCCGGATCGGCGAGCGATCGAGCCTCACCTGGTTCGTGCTGACGTATCTGCTCGGCTTCGGCAACGTGAAGAACTACGACGGCTCGTGGCTCGAGTGGGGCAATGCCGTGCGGGTGCCGATCGCCAAGGGCGCCGAGCCCGGCGGCCCGGCCGCCACGACCGCTCCGACACCCTCCGTCCACGCGTGACCATGGCCGGCGTGCGGGATCGTCTCGATGAGCTGGTCGGCGAGTTCGCCGACCTCGACGCGCGGGAAAAACTCGAGCTGCTCGTCGATTTTGCCAATGGGCTGCCCCCCCTGGACGCCGAGTTCCAGGCGCGGAAGTCCGTCGAGGACCGCCGCGTGCACGAATGCCAGACGCCGGTCTTCCTCTGGACGGAGTCGGACGCCGGCATCGCGCGGCTGGTGGCGGAGGTGGCCCCCGAGGCCCCGACGGTGAAGGGGTTCGTCGCGATCCTCGCCGAGGCGATCAACGGCCGCCCCGCGGCCGATGTGGCCGAGATCTCCGACGACGTGCTCGACCGCATGGGGCTGGCCGAGGTGCTCGGCATCCTCCGCGCCCGCGGGCTCCGCGCCATCGTCGCCCGCGTGAAGCGGGGCTTCGCCGCGGCCACGGCATCCTGATCACTCCCCGTCTCCCCGCAGTTCCCAGGACCACGCCATGTCGCCCGCGGAGAAGGTGGTCGCCGGCATCGATCTCGGCGGCACCGCCATCAACTACACGTTTCTCGACGAACGCGGCCAGTTCCTCATCGAGGGCCTGTGCGAGCACCCCTCCCGCAGCGTGGAAGGGCCGGATATCTGCATCGCGCAGATCGCCGACGGCCTCGACGCCGCCTGCCGGAGGGCCGACCTCGAACGCGGCAAGCTCGTGGCAGTGGGCCTCGACACCCCCGGCCCTGCCAGCAACGCCGGCGTGCTCAGCCGCAAGGGCTCGACCAACTTCGTGCATCCCGACTGGGCGGGGTACGACATGCGGGCCGGCCTCGAGTCGCGGCTCGGGCTGCCCGTCACCTACCTCAACGACGGCAACGCCGCCGCGCTCTGGGGCCACGTCTCCCTCTTCGGCTCGGTGAATGAGGCGACGAGCGTCTCGGCAATCGTCGGCACGGGCCTCGGCGGCGGCGTGATCGTCGGCGGCCGGGTCGTCACGGGCCGCAACGGCTTCGGCGGGGAGCTGGGGCACGTGCTGATCCCCTACGGCTCGATCGCGGGCATCGAGGGCGTGGAGCCCGAGTGCAACTGCGGCCGCCGGGGCGATCTCGAATCGCTCTGCTCACTGACCGCCATCCGCCGCAACCTGCTCCCCCGGTTTCTCGAGCGGCATCGGGGTCATCCGCTGGCGGCGGAGGAGATCGGGGCAGCCGCCAAGAAGGTTCGCGGACTCGCCGAGCAGGGCGACGCGATGTGCCGCGACATCTTCCGCGTGCAGGCCCACGCGCTCGGTCTGTTCTTCGACGAGATGGTCAACGTGTTCGACCCGGACGCCCTGATCGTCGGGGGCGGGGCGGTCGAGACGACCGCGGAGTTCCGCCGCTGGTTCATCGACGAGATCCGCGCCGGCATGCCGTCGCAGCGGGAGGAGCAGGCCACGCTGCCGATCCACGTGATGCCCTCGGGCGATTCCGCCGGCGCCCGGGGCGCCGCCCTCGATGCGGCCCGGATGGTCCGCGAGCGGGGCCTGTGAGGCTGGCATCCGACGGGCCCCCGGGCGCTCGCGGGGCTCGGGGCTGCCCGTGCCCCGTCGCCGGCCGTTCGCTCAGGACATCCTGTCCTTCGCTCACTCGGATGCCGCCTTCGCTTCGCCATCGTGGCTCCGCTCGGCGGCATACGCCGGCTCCCGGGGCACGGGCAGCCCCTCGCTGAGTGCAGGCCTGGAGGGAGGCACGGGTAGCCCATCGCTGAGTGCAGGCCTGGGAGCGAGGCGCTGGTAGCCCATCGCTGAGTGCGCGCCGGGGCGGTCGTACGGCTTACGCCGTTACGCTCCCGGAGTGCCTCAGGCAGCCATCGCGTGAGCGATGCGGACAGCCCCACGTGGGACTCAGCCGGACCGCTGAGGCGGTTCCGCGTGCTGGACGACGCCGTAGGGGGCGGCCGTCACGCCACGCGGTCGATCACCGGCAGCGCCGGCAGGCCGTTCGGCTGGACCTGCAGCCCCGGTGCGGGCCGCGGCGGCGGCGCGCTGCGGCCGCGGCGCGGTGGGCCGAGCAGCATCAACCGCGCCGTGGCGAGCAGGCCACCCAGCGAGCTGAAGGTCGCCTCGACGGCGGCCGGCTCGTAGCCGCAGTGCACCATGCAGTCGCCGCACTTGGGATTGCCACTGGCCCGGCCGTAGCCGTCCCAGTCGGTCTCCTCCATCAGCTCGCGAAAGGTCTTCGCGTAGCCCTCGTCGAGGAGGTAGCACGGCCGCTGCCAGCCGAAGAGGTTGTAGGTGGGTGTGCCCCAGGGGCGGCACTCGAGGTCCCAGTCGCCCTTGAGGAACTCGAGGAACACCGGCGACTGGTTGAACTTCCACCGTGCCGGCGCCGCGTCGAGGATCCGCTGGAAGAGCGACTGGCTCCGCCGGCGGGAGAGAAAGTGATCCTGGTCCGGCGCCTTGGCGTAGGAATAGCCCGGCGAGATCATCATCCCCTCGACGCCCAGCCCCATCACCTCGTCGAAGAACTTGCGATACCGCTCCGGGTCGGCGTCGGTGAAGAGCGTGGAGTTGGTCGTGACGCGGAAGCCGGCCCGACGGGCCGCCCGGATCGCCGACACCGCCATGTCGTAGACGCCCTCCCGGCAGACGGCGTGGTCGTGCTCCTCGCGGGGACCGTCGAGGTGGACGGAGAAGGCGAGGTAGGGCGACGGCCGAAACTTCGGGAGCATCTCCTCGAGCCGGATCGCGTTGGTGCAGAGGTAGAGATACCTCCGCCGGGCCACGATGCCTTCCACGATCTCGACGATCTGCGGGTGCAGCAGCGGTTCGCCGCCGGGGATCGAGACCATCGGCGCGCCACACTCCTCGACCGCCGCGAAGCACTGCGCGGGCGAGAGGTGGGAGCGGAGCACGTCGGCCGGGTGCTGGATCTTGCCGCAGCCGCCACAGGCGAGATTGCAGCGAAACAACGGCTCGAGCATCAGCACGAGGGGATACCGACGGTTGCCGCGAAGCCGCTGCACGGCCAGGTGCCGCAGCACGGCCATCATCTGACCGACGGGGACGCTCATGCCACCTTCTCCAGAACCCCGCTTGCGATCATCCGCCGGGCGCGGACGAGCGAGATCAGCGGAAAGTAGATCGGATACCAGTGGTAGCGGAGATAGAACACCCGCGGGAAACCGGTGCCGGTGAACTCCGGCTGCTCCCAGCTGCCATCCGGCTCCTGGCGGGAGAGGAGCCACTCCATGCCGCGACGCACGGCCGCGGACCGCCCCCGTCCCGCCGCGACGAGCCCGGCGATCGCCCAGGCGGTCTGCGAGGCGGTGGCCGGACCGCTGCCGGCCAGGCTGCGGTCGGCGTAGCTCTCCGGCGTCTCGCCCCAGCCGCCCTCGGCCTGCTGGTGATCCTCGAGCCACGCCGCGCCCCGAAGCACGGCCGGGTCGTCGGCCGGCACCCCGACCGCCCGGAGGCCCTCGAGCACCTGCCAGGTGCCGTAGATGTAGTTCACGCCCCAGCGGCCGTACCAGCTGCCATCCGGCTCCTGGGTCCGCCGCACGTAGGCCAGCCCGCGATCGACCGCCGGGTTCCCCGGGCCGATCCCGACCCTGCCGAGGGCCTCGAGCACGCGGCCGGCCAGGTCGGGCGAGCTCGGGTCGATCATCGCGTTGTGGTCGGCGAACGGTACCTTGCAGAGAAACTCGCAGTTGTTGTCGCGGTCGAACGCGCCCCAGCCGCCGTCGGCGTTCTGCATCGCCGCCGTCCAGGCCACCGCCCGCTCGATCGCCGCGTCGACCGCCGCGAGCCGGGCACCGGGCACCGCATCGCGGCGCCAGATCGAGAACGCGATCACGACCATCGCCGTGTCGTCGACGTCGGGATAGAACCGGTTCGCGTACTCGAAGCACCAGCCGGAAGGCTCGGCCTGCACGCGGTCGGCCCAGTCGCCCACCGACCGGATCTCGTTGGCCAGCAGCCAGTCCACCGCCCGGTCGGCGGCCGCCCGCGCCGCGGCCCCGCCCGCCGCCGACTCGACCACCGCGATCGTCGTGATCGCGGTGTCCCAGACGGGAGACCGGCAGGGCTCGAGGCGGGTGATGCCGCCCGGTTCGACTTCCACGAGTCCGTCGAGTCGGCTCCACGCCTCGCGCAGCTCGGGCGCGTCGTCGTCGCACCCCATCGACTTCAGCGCGATGATGCTCCAGACCATCGGCGGAAAGATCGCGCCGAGGCCGTCACTGCCGTCGAACCGCGTCAGCATC
>JBIIMU010000184.1:0-5648 GCA_044337845.1 Pirellulales bacterium
TCCACGTCCTCGGGCACCAGCGCGTCGACCATGTCGCGAAGCACGCCGAGCGAACCTCCGGCCCGCGAACTGTCGCTGATCCCGAACATCCGCGCCGGCTCGAGCGACAGCATCTCGGCGGCCCGCCTCGGCACGTCGCTCTCCCGCAACGACGACTCGCCCGCCGGCGGATTGCGGATGGCGGCGAGCGTCTGCTCCAGCGAGTCGCCCCCCACCGCAAGCACGAGATGGTCGCGGCCGACGTAGATCGCCGGACCGTCGGGGATGCGCACGCCCCGAAAGCCCTGCTCCTCCTGCAGCTCACCGCCGACCGCACCGGCCAGCCGCTGCAGGATCCGCGCGAACGGCTCCTCGTCGGCGATCCGCCAGACCACGGCCACGCGGTCGGCCACCTGACGGGCCTGCGCGGCGCCGTCGCGGGCCATCCGGGCCTCGGCCAGCGCCTCGGCCACCCGCGGCGGGTAGCTCACGATCCAGTGCCGCGTGCCCAGCGCCGACAGCAGCCGCGGCACCTCGACGCCCAGCCATCCCTGGGCCTGCATCTCGACCGCCATGAACAGGTTGCCCGCCTCCTCGCCCCCCTCCGCCACGGCGAACTCCTTCACCGTCTCATACGCCCTGCCGAGGTCGAGCGAGATCTGCGAGATGTCGATCGCGTCGCGGGTGACGAACGGCGGCACGTCGGAGGCGTCGCAGTCCTGGTCCAGGATCCGCATCAGCCCCCCGCGCGGCGCGGCCAGGCTCACGAAGGCGCCGCTGCGAAACAGTCCGCCGTCGAGCGTCTGCCGCCAGCCGATCGGTCCGACGCCGCCGAGGCCGACGGCCTCGAGGCGACCGCGCATGCCCTCGTCGGCGAACACCTCGAGCAGCACCCGCGGATCCACGAACACGTCGAGGGCGGCGAGGCCGGCGGGCAGGGAGGCGGCCATGCCGGGCAGGGCGGCCATGTCGGCCAGCGGCCCGCGACCGTCGCCATCGTGGGCGGCGAGGAACCGCTCGAACACCTCCTTCGCGATGTCCTCGCCCCCGTCGGCATCGACGGGGCCACCCGCGGCCGGACGCCCCGCGACGCCCGTGGCCGGCAGCGTCTGCCCGACGAGCAGGCGGCCGCCGAGCCGGGCGAGAAACGCATGCGTCACGCCCGTCTTCACGAGCTTCGCGTTGCGGATCCGGTCCTGGAGTTCGGCGAGCCGCTTCTCGACGGCCGCCTCGTCGTCGGCATCGACGCCCAGGTCGTCGATCGCCAGGGCGTCGGGATCGATGCCCATCACGGGCTCCACCATCCAGAGCACGTCGTGGCCCGCGAGCTCGAGGTCGATCCGCCGCGTGGTGCCGGTGTCGTCGTTCTCGATGTCCTCCCCGAGCCGCTGCTGCGCGGCGGCCACCAGCCGCGTCGCCACCTCCGCGCCGGGTTCGAGCCACACGAGCATCGTCACGAGCGGCGGCAGCCCCTCGGCGCGGCGCCGGAACACGAACCCCGCCCCGAGGTCGCCGCCGAGCGCGGCCGGCAGGTCCGCCTGCTTGAGGTCGTACTTCGCGAGGGTCTCGTCGAGGGCGTCGAGATTCGCCGCTCCCGGAGCGGCCCGGGCCTGCTTCAGGATCAGGCTCCAAAGGCCCTCGAGCCGCTGCTCCGACAGGGCGACGGCGCCGAACTTCGTCCGCGATCGCAGGGCCGCCAGGAACTCGGCCGGCTGCGGCATCCGCAGCACGATGCCCGTCTCGTTCGGCAGGCACTCCCAGCTCGGCCGCGGATCGGCGGCGACCGCCGGTGCGAACGCGACGAGGGCGAGGACGACGGCGACCGTCCGAAGACGCTGCTGCGGCATGACGAATCCTTTCGCGCTGCGGGAAAGCCGGCCGCCGCCCGCTACGGCGAGACCGCCCGGGCCCCCTCGACCGGCGGCGCCGGCTGGAACGGCGGGGGCAGGTAGGTGACGCCGTTCTGCGGCTGCGACTCGTCATACGGGTACGTGTCGCGGTGGACGAGGAAGTCGATCAGCTCGTTGGCCGGGATGCCGAAGGCCAGTCCCTCGAACACCGCGGCCCCGGCGCAGGCCACCGCCACCACCTCGCCGCGGGCGTTGAAGATCGGGCCGCCGCTGTTGCCGGGATTGATCGCGGCGTCGGTCTGGATCAGCCGCATCTGGTCGATGGTCCGCGTGGTGCTGCTCACGATCCCCTGTGTCACGCTCCGCTCCAGGCCCGCCGGATTGCCGATCGCGAACACGAGGTCGCCCACCCGCAGGTCGTCGCGGTCGTTGATCACGACGGGTTCGGGGAGCTTGCCCTTGGTCTCCTCGGGGTCGAGCTGGAGGATCGCGAGGTCGCGGAGGGGCTGCAGGGCGACGATCCTGACCTTGCGGAACTCGGTCTTCTCGAAGCCCCGCTCGGTCCTGCGAAAGAGCGTCACCTGGAGCCGCGTGTTGTTTTCCACGACGTGGTAGTTGGTGACCAGGTGCCCGTCGCGGCTGATGAGGAAGCCGGTGCCGAGGCCGCCGGGATTCCGCACCATCACCACCGCCTCGCCGAACCGCTTCACGAGTTCGGGCACGTCGCGGGCCTCGAGGCGGCCGGTGCGGAAGATGTCGTGCTGCTGGGAATCATCGGCGGCGGTATTCGAGGCCTCGGCGCGGACGTCGAGCAGCCGCTTCGCGGGAATCTGCACCACGTCGTGGCCGAGGTCGAGCACGATGCCGTCGTCGCTGCGGCGCAGCAGCGGCGCGGTCACGCGGCTGCCGCCGACGAGGGTCGCCGTCACCATCTCGGCGGCGGCCGCCCCACCACCCAGCGACGCCAGCCCCAGCGACGCCAGCCCCGGCGCGATCAACCCCAGCGATGCCAGCCGCAGACACCACGCGATGCTCATCGTTCATCCTCGTCGTCGTTGGCCAGGTACACCACCAGGCGGTCCTGGCTGACCATCGCCAGATCGCGGTCGCCGTCGCCGTCGGCATCGAGCCCGGCGATCCGCCGCGGCTCCGGCACCATGTCCTTCGACTCGCCGCCGTCGTAGGGATACTTCCGGTCCTCGAACACCTTCCAACTGACCGACCGCTCGAGCCCGTCCGCCCGCCGCAGCAGGGCCGTGAGCTGATGCTTGCGGTCGTCGCACAGGGCCACGTCGTCGGTCGCGTCGCCGTCGAGGTCGGTGACCAGGATCCGGTGGATCGTCGATTCGCTGACGCCGCTTCGGCGCCCGACGCGGCCGTCGATGCTCTCGAGCAGCTTGAGTTCCCACGGGCGGCCCCGGGACAGCCGCACGATCCGCTCCTGGTCCACGAGCACCATGCCCAGGGCAGGATCCCACCGCAGGCCGGTGCCCGCCGGCGGCTTCACGCTCTCCACGACCCGCATCACGCCGGCCTCGTCGGCCCGGAGCCGGTGCAGAAACGCCCCACCCTGCTCGAGTGCCCAGGCCTCGGCGGGAGCCCCCGCGGCAGGGGCCACGGCAGGGGCCACGGGCAGGTAGCTGGCGATCTTCTGGCCTTCGGTGAGCATCACCTGATCGACGGGATGGAGATCGTCGCCGAGCCACTGCAGCACGCCATCGGTGAGCCGGGCCTTGCGAAGCTTCCCGTCGACCTCGAGCACGACGTACTCGGTGAGATCGGCCTTGGCCAGCAGCGCCGGCGACGTGACCTCGGGCTTCCCGTCGACGAGCGTGACGAGGCGGGCGGCCGTGGCGTAGGCGTCCTGCACGAGCAGCGTCTCGCCGCCGAGCCACACCACCTGCTCCACCTTCGGGCCCAGGCCCGGGTAGCGGGTGACGATCGGTTCCGGCCGGTCGGCCGGCCAGACGAACAGATCGAGGTCGGAGCCGACCCGCTGCGCCCACCAGACCGTCGAGCCGACCGAGTCGAGGGCGACGATCTTGCGGTCCTTGCCGTCCCGCTCCCAGGGCTGAGGGTAGGTGAGACGGCCGTTCTCCCAGCGGCAGCGGTGGAGATCGGCGGCGTCCTTCGCCCAGGCGAGCAGGGTGCCGGGGGCACCCGCGGGTGCCGCGACAGCCTTCACGCCGCCGATCGACGGAAACGACTCCTCGGCGAGCCACCCCGAATCACCGAGGCGATGCACCCGCAGCCGCGGCTGGGCGGCATCGACGGCCACGATCGCCGGCACGGCCTCCGCCCCCTCGCCCACGAGCATCCCACACCAGCCCCGGCGGGTCGCGGCCGCCAGCGGCAGGGCGTCCTGCCGCCCCACGTCGGTCGCCTCTCCTGCGGCGAGCTGGTAGCGGCGCAGCACGCCCTTGTCGGATCCGCCGAGGAGATAGATGTCGGCGGCCGCCCGGGGCCGAGTCCCGACCTGGAGCCCCTCGATGGGCTGGTCGTGGATCGTCTGCGCGGGCAGGAGCGTGCCGTCGTCGCCGCACGGATGCCAGCGGACCACCTGCCGGGCCACGCTCGACCATTCCACCAGGTCGTCGTCGCCGTCGCCGTCGAGATCCGCGAGGTGCCAGTCGATCCGGCCGCGGCTTTCGCGGGGCGCCAGCCACACCGCCCGCCCACCGCGGACGAGCGGCAGCTGCTGGATGCCCTGTTCGCAGCTCACGAGGAGCTCGTGCCGTCCGGCGGGGAGGTCGCGCACGAGCAGGCACCCCGACTTGCCCGTCGGCGTTCCGGCCAGCAGGTTCCACTCGCCCGTCTTCTTCCAGGCCGACTTGGCATCGACCGCGGTGTCGGGGGCCTGCGCGTAGATCGCGATCCGATTCGACGGCGCGGTGAGCACCAACAGCTCGGGCCTGCCGTCGGCGTCGACGTCGTGGGCCACGGCATCCACCGGCATCTCGTCGATCGATACCTCGCCGTGGGCCCAGTCCGGCGCCAGCGGAAGCTCGTTGGGTCGGTCAGGATCGCCGGCGGCGTCGCGCGTCCGTTCGGCGGCGGGCAGCCAGCGGTAGAGGTCGAGACGGGCCTGGCGGGGATTGACGATCACCACGTCGTCCCGCCGGTCGCCACCGAGGTCGGCCACGATCAGGCGTTCGGCCCGCCCGTCGAGCGGAATCACGCGGATGCCCTGCCAGCCGTCGAAGGCCCGGGCCGGCTCCGCGGCGGCGGCTCCCCGCGGCCCCGCGAGCGCCCCCAGCACGACCGCGGACCACGCCAGAGCCCGGCCGGCCGCGCCGCCGGGCGTGATGGATGTCGAGTTCATCCCGCCAAGGATACCCCCGGCCCCAGACCGCCGCCACGAAGCCGCCGGCCGCTCACTCGAGCTCCGGCACGATCGCCTCGGCGGCCGCGGCCTCACGGAGCTTCTCGAGGGCCTTGGCCTCGATCTGGCGGACGCGCTCCTTGGTGACGCCGAGCGCGGAGCCGACCTCCTTGAGCGTCTGCGGCTCATGGCGGTGGTCGAGTCCGTAGCGGCGGATCACGATCGTCTGCTCCCGCGAATCGAGCCGGTCGAGGAACCGCCCCACCTGCGCCAGCCGGTCGCTCGCCGCGATCCGCCGCTGTGACTCGTCCTCGCGGCGATCGGCCGCCGACTGGAGCAGTTCCATGTCGGCCGCACGGAAGCGGTCGCGATGCTTGTGCTCGTCGGGGATCGTGCGGGCGTAGTTCTTCATGATCGCCCACGAGGCATACGTGCTGAACTTGTTGCCGCGGGCGTAGTCGAACTTCTCGACGGCGCGGATCAGCGACATGTTGCCG
>JBIIMU010000185.1:0-5623 GCA_044337845.1 Pirellulales bacterium
GAGTTCGGTGTGGCCGGGCACGTCGTACCCGGCGGCGTGCAGCGCCTCCTTGTGCAGCGGGCCGGTGACGATCGCGTCGGCGCGGTCCGCGTGCACCGCCGCGAACGCGGCCTCCACCGCCCGCGCGGCCGCGGCGCCGCCGGCCGCCGAGGGGCGGCCCGGTGGGACCTCGTCGCGACGGCCCCCCGCGTCGACGACCAGCATCGACTCGGGCCGCGAGGGGCGGGGGTCGTCGCCCGCGACGGCCTCGATCGCGAGCCGGGGCATGCCGCGGCGGCTCGCGAGCACGTCCGCGAGCACGGCCGGGTCGCCGTACACCCGCAGCCGGCCGCGGCGATGGGCCGCCGCCTCCGCCCAGGCGAGGCAGACGACCTCCGGGCCGATGCCGGCGGGATCCCCGCAGGTGATCGCGATCAGCGGGGCGGCGGTGGGGCGACCGGGGATCGTCATGCGGCGGCAGCCATGGCGTGGGGAAGGCGACCAGCCTATAACGCCCGGGGCCGCGACGCACGCCGCCACCACCACCGGAGACGCACGGATTCCATGGAGCGGGTGTTCACGAGGGCTGCCCTGTTCGCGATCGTGCTGCTGGTTGTCACCGCGGGCATCGGCCTGTGGCTCGGGGACCTGCACGGCGTGACCGATCGCGGCGTGCTCCGCTGGGCCACGGTTCACCGGCTGTCCGGCGTGCTCGCGGCCCTGATGGTGGTGCTCGTGAACAGCCTCACGGTGACCTACTTCATCGGCACCGGACGCTGGTGCCGCGAGGTGGTCGAGGCCTACGGTCTCGACCAGGTCTTCATCCGCCGCAGCACGTCGCTGAAGCGGTCGGCATTTCCGCTGGCGCTCGCCGGCATGCTGGCGGTGGTGGCGATCGTGGCCCTCGGGGGAGCCGCCGACCCGGCGGCCGGACGCAAGGGCAGCCAAGACTGGGTCACCCCGCACCTGGTGGGCGGCCTCGGGCTGGCGGCCGTGATCGCCTGGTGCTTCCAGGCCCAGCTGCCCGCGATCCGCGGCCAGCAGGCGCTGATCGGCGACGTGATGGAGGAGGTCCGCCGGGAACGCCTCGCCCGCGGGCTCGACGTCGCCCCGCAGGCCTGACCGTCAGGGCCTGGGCACCGCCGCCGCCGGGCCGTGCCCGTGGGACGCATGGCCGTGCGAGGATCGCTCGAGCATCGTCATGCCCCAGGCGATCGCCAGGCCCATCACCAGGGCCGTGGTGAGCAGCACGCGGTCGTGGCTGTGGAACTGAACCTCGGGTAGCAGGTCGGCCGCGGCGATGCAGATGAAGGCGCCGGCGGCGAGGGCCAGCGCGATGCCGAGCACGGCGTCCTCGCGGCCCCGGGCGAAGGGCAGGCTGACGAGGAACGCGGCCGCGCCGATCGGGACGACCGCCGCATAGGCCGCGTTCACGAGGGTGCGCCAGCGGGGGGGCACGCCCGACTCGACCATCAGCGTGGCGATGATGCCGGCATCGAGGGGCTTGTGGAGCAGGATCGCCAGAAACGTGGCGAAGCCGGCGAACAGCCCCGCGCCATGGAGGGCGTCGGCCCGCACGCTCGCGGCGAGGGCGGCGCCGTCGGCGAGACTGTGGAGCGTGAGGCCCGCCAGCGCGCCGCACCATGCCCAGCGGCCGCGTGACGTGCCGTGGTGGTGGTGCGGGGCGGTGGCCCCGCGACCATCCGCCCCGTGATCGTGCCCGCAGCCCTCGTCGACGGCATGGTGGGCGTGGGCGTGGAAGGCCCGCTCGAGCAGAAACATCAGGAAGAATCCGCCCAGCGCCCAGCCCGCGGCGGCATCCACGTTGCCGCCGAGCTCCAGGCAGGCATGGGGCAGAAGGTGCAGCATGCCCACGCCGAGCAGCACGCCGCCGGTGAGCGAAAGGAGCACCTGCCGCGGGCGATGGCCGAGCGACACGAGGGCCGCCGACGCGCCGCCCGCGAACGCCGCGGCCGCGATCAGGGCCAGCCCCACGCCGAGGGCCACGGCCGACGTCACGCTCGGCAGGATGGCGGTGGTGGCGGCGGGCATGGCGGCGGGAATCCGGGTCCGGGGGCGAACCATGATCCCGCCGCCCGATACCGGAGACAAGTGGCGACCGCTACCGCCGGAACTGGTACTGCTGCGGCTGCTGGACCTGCTGCGGATAGGGCTGCGGGTACGACTGCTGGTATCGGGCCGCGTGCTCCATGTGCTGCCTGATGTGGGCCATGCGCTCCCCCCAGTGGGCGTCGCCGGCGGCGATCGCCCCGAGAAGCACCACGAGGCCGTAGGCCACGAGCGTCGGCCAGAGCTCCGGACCGGCGAACTTCAGCGCCGTGCCGAACGACTTCTTCACCTTCGGTCCGAACAGCCCCTGGCGAACGGCCCAGATCTCGTCGAGCACCAGGTGCGACAGGAAGCCGAGCACGACGGCCCCGGCGATGAAGTAGCGGTGGAGGGGCTCCGAGGAGGCGAAGGCGAGGAACGTCACCTGGCCGGCGACGGCGGCGGCGGGCACGCTGTGCAGCATCCCGCGGTGCTTGGAGAAGTTCTCGATCAGCCACGCGAGGCCGTACCGCACGGCGACGTAGATCGCCGCGGACGCCAGGATGATGCCCTCGATCGGCAGTCCCCACTGCTGGAACCGCTGGATCATCAGCATCGGCACGAGGGCCGCGGCGAACGCGGCGCTCTCGCGGAGGGGCACCCCCTCGCCGCTGTCGAGGTCGGGCAGCATGCCCGATGCCGCCGACAATCCCGCGCCCAGCGCCGCCGTCGCCGGCGGCATGCCACCGAGATACCACGCCGCCGCGCCATATCCCGCGCCCAGGATGGACGAAGCGGTGATGTGGGCCTGGAACCCGGGCACGAGGCGATTCCCTTCCGATACGGGCGGCCCACGCGAGGGGCGTCCCCTTCGCATCAGCCGAGTTCACCGCCGCCGAAATCCATTTCGGGACGGGTGGACTCTCGCTTGCTATCGGCGATGCCATCCCAAACCGACAGCCGGCCTCGAGCCGCATCCCCTGCACCGCCAAAACCTTACGTCCCTCACGGTCCCCCACCGCTCCGCTCGCCTGCCGACGCGTCACACTGGAGCGCGCAGGAAAGATGGATCGCCTGCGGACTTCTGGATAACCGGAGTGCACAGCCAGGGAAAACTGGGGCGAGTACCCCGACGAGCGAGACTGCAACGGCTGGGCGGTATGCGGCGTGTCGGACAGCGCCGCGAGCCCGTGGCGTGCCTGAGCGGGATCGCCGCTCGCAAACTCCGCGTTTTGGGCTTCGTGGCCGACGCCCCTGCCCCCTAGACTCCCGCCCCACACCCCGCCCGCTTTTCATCGGAGATCGACGTCCGTGGCGATCGAAGGCTACGACCTCGTGATGCTCGGCATCCTCGCGGCGGCCGCGGCGCTGGGCTATTTCAAGGGCATCGTCTGGCAGATCGCCTGGATCGCCGGCATCGCCGCCAGCAGCTTCCTGGCCCTGCGGTTCAGCGGCCAGCTGGCCCCGTTCGTGGGCCAGCAAGCCCCCTGGAATCGCCTGATCGCGATGCTCGCCATCTACGTGGGCACATCGCTCGCCGTGTGGCTCGTGTTCCGGGTGATCTCCGGGGCGATCAACGCCATCCATCTCTCCGCCTTCGACCACCAGCTCGGGCTCCTGCTCGGGCTCGCGAAGGGCGGGCTGATGTGCATCGTCGTGACCTTCTTCGCGGTCACCCTCGCCCCCGCCTACCGGGACCAGATCGTGGCCAGCCGCAGTGGCAAGCTGGTCGCCGAGATCATCATGCGGGCCGACGAGGTGCTGCCGCCGAACATCGCCGAGCCCGTGCAGCCGTTCGTGAAGCAGTTCGAGGACCAGTTCCAGCGGCCGGCGGCCGGCGGCATGGGGGCCGCGGGCCTCGTCCAGCAGCAGCCGTCGGCGCTCAAGGCCATCTGGGACGGCGTCACGTCGGCGAGCGCCTGGACCAACTCCGGGGCCGTGCCCGCCTCGGGCGTGATGCAGGGGCAGGGGGGGCATGCGGCGCCGGCCGGCTTCGTCGCCCCCGGCGCGTTCGCCATGCCGCCGCAGGGGCCGCCGTCACAACCGGCACGTCCGGCGACGAGCGGGTTTCCGAACCGGCCGTCGTTCCCGTCGCCGGCTCCGCCTCCCGGACAGTTCCCGATCGGCGCGCAGACGCCGCTGCCGATCCGCTGACCGCGCGGTCACGAGTCCGTCGCCACCCGCGGCGGTCACGCCGCCCGCCCATCCCGAGTTCGCCCCGACGGCGCCCCGGACCAGCACGGCTCGCGGCTGTCGATCGCGTCGCCGGCAGCGGCTGGCGGCAGGGCGGAGTGGAGGCGAAGGGCCTGAAAAACAGGGCCAAAACGCAAGCCCGAACCGGACATAAGAGACATTATCGGACGTTGGGGAGAGGGGCGCCGCTACTCCTGAAACACGCCCATCCGGCGGAACTTCTCGTACCGCTCCGCCACCAGCTGGTCGCGGGGCCGCGAGAGCAACTCGCGGAGGCTCCGCGTGAGAAACATCTTCAGCCGCGCCGCCATCCGCCGCGGATGCCGGTGGGCCCCGCCGGCCGGCTCCTCGATCACCGCGTCGATCACGCCGAACTCCTTGAGGTCGGCCGACCGGAACCGCAGCGCCCGGGCCGCGTTGGCCTTGAACTCCACGCTCTTCCAGAGGATGCCGGCACAGCCCTCGGGGCTGATCACGCTGTAGTAGGCATGTTCGAGCACGGCCACGCGGTCGCCGACCCCGATCCCGAGCGCCCCGCCCGAGCCGCCTTCGCCGATCACCACGCAGACGATCGGCACCGGCAGCGTGGCCATCAGGAACATGCTCTCGGCGATCACCTGGGCCTGGCCGCGTTCCTCGGCCCCCACGCCCGGATAGGCGCCGGGCGTGTCGATCAGGCAGATCACCGGCAGGCCGTACTTGGCCGCCAGCCTCATCTTGCCCATCGCCTTGCGGTAGCCCTCCGGATGGGCGCAGCCGAAGTGGCACGCCTGCCGCTCCGTGAGGGTCTTGCCTTTCTGGTGGCCGACGACGAGCACCTTGTACTCGTCGAGCTTGGCGAAGCCGGTGAGCATCGCGCGGTCGTCGCCGAACGACTTGTCGCCGTGGAGTTCGACGAACTCGTCGAACACGAGGTGGAGGTAGTCGCTCGTTTTCGGCCGGTCAGGATGCCTCGACACCTCGACCGTCTGCCACGGATCCAGGCCGCCGAACACCTTCTTCTGGACTTCCACCAGCTCCCGCTTCAGCCGCCGGAGCTCCTCCGGCTGCTGGCCGCCGAGCGGCGCGGCCTCGAGGGCGGCAATCCGGTCCTCGACCTCGTAGATCGGCTTTTCCAGCGGCAGGCGATGCAGTCCGGCGGCCATCAGACGGGTTCTCCCGGGGATGCGGTCTCCAGCCCAGAGTGTCGCCCCGGACGAAATCCCCAGTCAACCGCGGAAACCGGCCCGCCGGCGGCTCCGACCGCGGAAATCCTTCGCGGGGCCCGCCGGGCCCCGCGGGCTCACACCGCCACCCGCTCGACCAGCCGGATCGACCGGAGCTGCTGGAGCACCTCCTTCATCGATGCCGGGCGATCGGCCGGCTTCTTGGCGAGCATCTGCCGGAGGTATTTCGCGGCGGC
>JBIIMU010000261.1:0-4532 GCA_044337845.1 Pirellulales bacterium
GCAATGGGCCCGGGCCACCCATCCCTACGTGGATGACTACCGGGCGGCCGTCATCCGCTGGTTTCGCGACCAGGTATCCTGGTCGAACGCGGCGACCTACCTCGTCAACTGGACCAATCGGTTCACGCTCGTTCGCGCGTACCAGCTGCGGGGAGACCCGGAGCGGACCCACATGTACGTGCTGCGGGAGATGAACCCGGCCGAGAAGGGCCGCGAGCCCTGGGTCGCCGACGCCCGGGCCGCCGCGGACCTGTTCGCCGTCGTGGCCGTCGCGACCCGCGAGCCCGCGGCGGTCTGGCTCGCGCCGTGGGTCTTCACAGCGGCTGGCGGCCGGCCGGCGGCCGTGGCCGGCGGGCTCGTGTACAACGCTAATGGCAACCGGGTTTTAGTGTCGGGACCGTCGGCGACCCAGCCCGACACCGGCTGGGACACGCTCAACTGGCAGCCACCCGTCGAGGCGCCGGAGTGGGGCGGTGGCAGCCCGACGATTCGCGCCGGGGACGCTTGGGCGGTCTTCACAAGTTCGCAGCCGAGCGGTCCCAAGGCCAGGGTTCGCCTCAACTGGCAGGGCAAGCTGGTGCCGGTGGATCGCGGCCTGCTCGGGCGGGCTACGGGCGACGAGGCCGGTTTCATTCGCCGCCACGAGCGGCTCCTCGAACACTGAGCCCGCCCATGACGCCCGCGTCCGTTCACGCCGGTTCCTGGGATGGTCGGATCTCCCGTCCGTGCCGGCCGACTCGCGGCCCGGCTGGCCTGGCCGCGATCGAGTTCGTGATGGCGCTGACCGTCATCCTGTTCCTGCTCGTCGCGCTCTTGTGGATCGGGCGAGTGGCGGCCAACTCCGTGCAGGCGACGGTGGCGGCCCGGCACGCGGCTTGGACCCGCCGGCCGCAGGCCCGACCCCGCAGCTTCGACTTCACCGACCTCGAGGGGGGCCGCGTGCGGGGCGCCGCGACGGTACCAGTGAGCGTCAGCCCCCTGTTCGACGGCATGATCCTGCCCCGCGCCGAGCAGACCATCATCGGCGGCAGCTGGGACCATCGCCGCGAACGGCTGTCGCGATCCCCGAACCGCCGACTCTATCCGGTTCTGCTGCGGCAAGCGCTGGCGGCCGGCGCGGCCGATGGGGCCGCTCTCGAGGGCCTGCTCGGTTCGCTGGCTAACCAAATCAAGGACGGGATCGCGGAGGAACTTGCTGGAAACGAGATCCTCCGGGAAATCGAGCAGACTCGGCAGGAACTGGAGGATCGGGTTCGGCAAGCCCAGGAGAAACTCGACGAGGTGAAGCAGCAGGTCCAAGAGGAGGTCGCGGCGATCGTCCGGCGATTCGAGGAGGCCCGGGACCGCGCCCGGCTCGCCGTGCAGGCGATCGATCGGGAACTCGAGGCGCTCGAACGGCGAATCAAGGAGCATGCGGCGGTCGAGCCGAAGGATGGCGATCATCAGGCAGATACCGGTCGGCTCGAGCGGCAATTGGAGGATCGCCGCCGAGCGGGCCGCGAGGCGGTCGAGCAGCTCCGCAGGCTCGAGAGCCTGCTGGAGAAGGCCCGCAGTGCGACAGGCCTCTGATCCCGCCGCGGCTCAGGCGGCTTCCGCCGCGCCAGCCGCCAGCCCCGTCGTGTGGGGTGGCCGCTCGCGCACGGGCTGCATCTCCGCTTCCAGGCGGCCCAGATCGGCCTCCGCCTCGGCCCGGAGCTGTCCGGCGGCGTCGGGATCACCGAGCCCCTGGAAAATGTCGGCCAGCCGCAGGCGGCAGTCGATCGAGAGCCGATTCAACCGTCCGTACACCGCGTCGTGCACCTTCAGGGCCCGGATGCAGGTGTCCCGCGCCTCCCGGAGCTTCTGCTGCTCCGCCTGGACCGCCGCCAGATTCACGAGCGCCACGGCCGCGAACGGATGATCCTGGCCGTAGACCGCGTCGATGATCGCCAGGGCCTGCTCGAGCAGCGGCTCGGCCTCGCGAGGGCGGTCGAGCTGCCAGTAGAGGATGCCGAGCGACGTCAGGGCGACGGCGGTGTAGGGATGCTCGGCCCCCAGCCGCTTGGAGGCGATCGCCAGGGCGGTCCGATAGAGCCGTTCGGCCGCATCGGGATCCCGCCGCGCGGCAGCCCAGCGGCCGAGCGTCGTCGCGATCGGCACCATCTGGGGGCTGTCCTCCCCGCCCAGCCGCTCGCAGGTCTCGAGCGCTCGCTTCCAGAGCCGTTCCGCCGCGGTCTTGTCACCGATTTCCATCTCGATCGCCGCCAGATTCGCCAGATTCTCCGCCACGGCGGGGTGGTCCTTGCCGAGCACCGCCTCGTTGATCGCCAGGGACTCCCGAATCAGCTTCGCGGCCAGCTTGCCGTTGCCCACCATGGCCTGCACGACGCCCAGATTGTTGAGCGCCATCGCCGTGGCCGGGTGCCGCTCGCCGAACACCTCGCGGCAGATGCCCACGGCGCGGTCGGCGAGCGTGGCGATCGGGGGATAGTCCTGCATCGCGATGTGGTAGTTGATCACCTTGTTCAGCAACAGGGCGTAGGCGGGCGTCTCGGCCACGCCCAGGCGGTTAGCCAGCGTGATCGCCCGGTCGAACACGAGGTTCGCATCTTCCAGCCGGGCCCGACTCCGCCCCTCGTTCCCCAGGATCACGATCATGGCCGGATGGTCGCCCCCGAAGGCGGTGGCGGCCCGCACGGCCTTGGCAACCGAGTCTGCGGCGGCGGGATCGAGCAGCTCGAGCTGGACGGCGGCCAGGTTGTTCCAGGCGGCGGCCAATCCGCGGCGGTCGCCGTCGGGCTGCCGCTCGCGGATGGCCACCGCCTCCCGCAACCGCTCCTCCGCCTCGGGAAACCGCCCGATCGTGGTGAGAAGGCAGCCCAGGTTGCCGAGCGACTCGGCCACGGCCGGGTGATCCTTGCCGAGCGCGGTCCGGCGGATCTCGACGGCCCGGCTGAGATGCCGCTCGGCGGCGGTGAAGTCGCCGCGGGCATGCTCGATCGCTCCGAGGGTGTTCAGCGTGGTTGCGACATCAGGATGGTCTTTGCCGAGGGCGGCCTCGCGGATCTCGAGGGCCTCGCTCGCGTGGGTCTGGGCGTCGGCGAACCGGCCATGGTCGAGCTCGACGACCGCGAGGTTTTGGAGCACCTGGGCCACGTCCGGATGCCGGCCCCCGAGTCGCTCGCGACGGGCGGCGAGCTCCCGCTCGAGGAGTTCGAGTGCCTTCGTGAACTCCCCCTGGCGAAACGCAGCCCGACCCGCGGCCAGCCGCTCGACGGCCGCGGCATTATCAGGCTCGATGTTCGGCTTTCCGTTCGCGACGCCATCGGCCGCGGGCTCGTCCAACGCCGCCGCCGCCAGGATCGTGTTGCTGCAGGCGAGGGCCGCCGCCACAAACCCCACGGCCAGCAAGCTGACGACCGGACATGCCGCAATGGAAACCTGGAAACCGCGTATCATCGAGTTGGCCTCGGTCTCGAGAAAGTAGCATATCCCATTGCCTGCCGGTCTGGGCTGGTGGGCGGCGGTCATGACCGGCACGTCCGGTTTCGCGATGGCATGGCGCCTCCACCATCGAGGCCACAGCGGCCGGCCACTGCCCAGGGGGCGCCGGCCGGGTTCAGTTCCGGAAAGCCGGCGAGGAACTCCGGGCAGGCCCCCCGCAGCCAGACCACGCGGTCGTCGAACCGCTGGCTGTAGAGAGACACCTGCAGGAAACCTGTGGCGAGCCCCACGGTCACCGGAAACCCGATCAGGGCCCCTACCAAGCACGGCAGCCCAACCCAGGGGCCGATCCGGTCGTAGATCGTGAGGAGAAACCCGGCGCTGCCGCCAACGAGGAGCACGCAGCCGGCCACGAACATCCCGCGGCGGCGGGCGGCGTGCATGCGGCACAGCCGCATCCGCACCGCGACCGGGCCGGTGTAGTGGTCGCGGTTCAAGTAATCGGAGAGCCTGTCGATCGCCAGGCCGATCAGGAACTTGAAAAGGCCGGCCCCCGCCCGGCCCCGCCGCCGCCGGCTGAACCGGAGCGTCACGACCTCGCCGAAGGCCGGCTTGTCACAGAGGGGACAGCGGCAGGGAAGCAGGGAACCGTCCCGGACCACCAGCAGCCTCCCGTCGCGCGCGGTGTAGGACGGAATCGAGGCACGGGCATCGCTCACGGCGGCGGTTCCTGAAGCGGGTGAAAATCGTGCCCTACCAGCTGCCGCTCGCCCCGCCGCCCGACGAACTACCGCCCCCGGAACTGCTGCTGAACGACGAGGACGAGGACGAGGACGAAAAGAACGAGCTGTCCGTATCGTCGCTGAGTCGCGGAATGACCCGGCTCGTCGTGTCGCTGCGGCCGCAGTGCTGGCAGGTCTCGGTGATGGTCTCGAGGCCGCTTCGCCACCTCGTCGGAGAACGGACGCGAGAGACCGTGTTGCTTTCGGTCACGAAGCCGCAGGCCGGGCACTTGGAATACGACGAGAAGAACGCCCCATACCGCAGCGTCGTCACATGCGGGCAGGTGGGGCAGGTCCAGACGTCGTATTCCACGCTACTCAGCCGCT
>JBIIMU010000187.1:0-5607 GCA_044337845.1 Pirellulales bacterium
CGGGTTCGCCTTTCCGACGAAGGGCTACCTCATCGACGCGACCATGTCGGCCTCGAAGGCGGCGGCCGAGTTCCACGACCGGCTCGACGACCATCCGCCGGCCATGCGGGAGGCGATGCTGAACCTGGTCGACTCGCACGACACCGACCGCCTGGCCTCGATGATCGTCAACGCCGCCCGCCGCCCCTACGAGCAGCCCGCCCGATTCGACTACGACATCTCCGTGTCGCCGCGGCAGCACGCCGACTACACGGTCCGCAAGCCGAACGCCCGGGAGCGGCGCATCCAGCGGATGGTGGCCTTGCTGCAGATGACGTATGTCGGCGCGCCGATGATCTACTACGGCACGGAGGCGGGCATGTGGGGCGCCGACGATCCGTGCGACCGGATGCCGATGGTCTGGCCCGACATGACCTTCGCCCCGCAGACGGCCGACCCGCGCGACCGGGAGCGGACGCCCGACGCGGTGGCCTTCGACCAGGCGATGTTCGACTTCTACCGCGCCGCGATCGCATTCCGCCGCCGGTTCATCGCCCTGCGGCACGGCGAGATCGAGTTTCTCCCCGCCGACGACGCCGCCGGGTTCCTGGGCTTTCGCCGCAGCGACGGCGGCGACGACGTGCTCGTGGGCTTCAACCGCGGCGGCCAGCCCTACGAATGGCGCATCCCCACGCCGCAGGGCGGCACCGTGAGCCAGCTCTTCGTGGCCTCCGGCGAAGTGGACAAGGTGCTCACGCGGGTGGACGGCGACAGCACGGTGGTCACGCTGCCCGCCCTCGAGGCGGCCGCCTTTCGCCTGCACCGCGCGGAGTGACGGCCGATGCCCATCCGCGGGACGGGGCTGGTCATCGCGGTCGTGGCGTCGCTGCTGGCGGGCTGCGGCCGCGTGGATGACCGGCTGACGGTCACGATCTGGCACCAGTCGCGGCCCAACGAGCGGGAGTTCCTCGCCGAGGAGATCGCCCGCTACGAGGCGGATCATCCCGGCATCCGCATCCGCCCGCTCTACAAGGAGACCGAGGAGCTCCGCAGCGGCTTCCAGGCGGCGAGCCTCGCCGGTGCCGGCCCGGAGCTCGTGTATGGCCCGTCGGACGTGCTCGACGCCTTCCACACGATGGGCCTCGTGCAGGATCTCTCCCCGTGGCTTCCCGAGGCGGAGCGGGCGGGGTTCGTCGCCGGGAGCCTGACCACGCTGCCGGCCCGCGATGGGTCGGGCCGCCGGGAGCTCGTGCAGATCGGCGACCGCTTCGGCAACCATCTGGCGCTCGTCTACAACCGCCGGCTCCTGCCGACCCCGCCGACGACGACCGGCGAGCTGGTGTCGCTCGCGGTCGCCGCCACGGCGGACGACGACGGCGACGGCCGGACCGACCGCTACGGGCTCGTCTGGAACTACACGGAGCCCTTCTTCGCGATTCCGTTCGTGACCGGCTTCGGCGGCTGGGTGTTCCGCGAGCCCGAGGGCTCGCCCCCCGTGCCCGACCTCGACACGCCGGCGATGGCCGCGGCGCTGTCGTTCATCCGCGACCTCCGCGACGTGCACCGCGTGGCCCCGGCGAACTGCGACTACGAGCTCGCCGACTCGCTCTTCAAGACGGGCCGCGCGGCGATGATCGTCAACGGCGACTGGAGCTGGTCCGACTACCTCGAGAATCCGGAGCTCGACGCCGCGGTCGCCGTGCTCCCCACCGTCGACGCCACCGGCCTGCCGATGCGGCCCATGGTGGCGCCCAAGGGCTACTCCCTCAACTTCGCCGCGAAGCCGGCGGCGGCCGACGCGGCGCTGGGATTCGTGCGGCACATGACGTCGGACGCGACCCAGCGGAGGCTCGTGCAACGGCTGCGGATGCTGCCGGCCCGCAGGGCCGTGTGGGACGACCCGTTGTTCGCGACCGACGCCACGCTCGCCGCCTCGCGGGCCCAGCTCGAGAACGGACGCCTGATGCCCGTGGCCACGGAGCTGCGGGCGGTGTGGGACGGCATGCGGCCCGCCTACCAGGCCGTGCTCGGGGGCACGCTCGAGCCCGCCGCCGCCGCGGCGCGGATGCAGCGGGATGCCGAGGGCTTCATCGCCTCGATGCACCAGCGGATCGAGCCGAGCCCTTTGGTGCCGGTGGTGGCGGCCGCCGTGGGGCTGGGCCTGTTCGCGCTGCTCCTCCGGCAGCTGCCCACCTTCCTCGCATTCCTTTCCGACCTCCGCCGCAACCCGACCGCCTACGCCTTCGCGCTGCCCGCGGTGGCGGTGATCTTCGCGGTGATCGTGTTCCCCTTCGTCTGGAACCTCGTGCTCTCGCTGTCCGACATGTCGCTCTCGCGCTTCCGCGACTGGCGGGTGGTCGGGCTGCAGAACTACGCGGAGGTGCTCTCCGATCCGCGGCTCTGGGGACTGTCGGGCGTGTTCCTCAAGACGCTCGTCTGGACCGTCGTGAACGTGGCGCTGCACGTCGCCCTGGGCGTGATGCTGGCCGTCGCCCTCAACGGGCCGGTGCGGGGCAAGGCGATCTACCGGCTGCTGCTGATCATCCCCTGGGCGGTGCCCGCCTACATCACGGCGCTCACCTGGCGGGGCATGTTCGACTACGAGTACGGCGCCGTGAACCTGATGCTCGGCCGCTGGCTCGGCCTGCCGGCCGTCAACTGGCTCGGCGAGCCCCAGCGGGCCTTCGAGGCCTGCATCATCGCCAACGTCTGGCTCGGCTTTCCGTTCATGATGGTGATCGCCCTCGGCGGGCTGCAGGGCATCCCCCAGGAACTCTACGAGGCTGCCCGGATCGACCGGGCCAGCCGCTGGCAGCAGTTCTGGCACATCACGCTCCCGCTCCTGAAGCCCGTGCTCCTGCCGGCCGCCACGCTCGGCGCGATCTGGACCTTCAACAATCTCAACGTGATCTGGCTGGTGTCGAACGGCGGCGAGCCGCAGGACTCGACCCACATCCTCGTGTCGTACGTGTACAAGTCGGTGTTCAACCTCTACCGCTACGGCTACGGCGCCGCCCTCTCGACCGTGATGTTCCTGATCCTGCTCGCCTTCTCGGTCGCGTTCCTGAACCGCACCCGGGCCACCGAGAGCGTGTACCGATGACCCAGCCGAGGAACGGGCGATGAAGGAACCCCTGCGGATCACGCTCCTGCGGCACGCGGTGCTGCTCGCCTTCGTGGCGATCTCGCTCTACCCCGTGCTCAACGTGGTGTCGATCTCGCTGCGGCCCGGCGACCGGCTGCGCTCGACCGACCTCGCGATCATTCCGGCCGACTGGACGTTCGCGAGCTATCGTGCCCTGTTCACCGAGCAGCCCTTCCTGACCTGGCTCGGCAACTCCCTCGTGGTCTCGACGGTGGTGACGCTCACCGGCGTCGCCCTCGCCTCGACCGCCGGGTATGCGTTCAGCCGGTTCCGCTTCATCGGCCGGAAGGCCACGATGCTCGCGATCCTGACCACGCAGATGTTCCCGGCCACCATGCTCCTGCTGCCGCTCTACGTGCTGATCGCGAGGCTCGGCCTCGTGGACACCTGGCTGGGCCTGATGGTCTTCTACACGGCCACGGCGCTGCCCTTCTGCGTCTGGCAGATGAAGGGCTTCTACGACACGATTCCCGCGTCGCTCGAGGAGGCGGCCCGAATCGACGGCTGCACGCGGGCCCAGGCCTTCTGGCACGTGGTGCTGCCGCTGGCGACGCCCGGGCTCGTGATCACCGCGCTGTTCAGCTTCATGACCGCCTGGAGCGAGTACATCGTGGCGGCGCAGGTGATGCAGAACGAGTCGATGTTCACGCTGCCGCTGGGCATCAAGGGCTTCCAGGCCAGCCTCTCGTCGCAGTGGGGCCTGTACGCCGCCGCATCGATCCTCGTGAGCCTGCCGGTGGTGGCCGTCTTCCTGGCGCTCTCGAAGTATCTCATCAACGGCCTGACCGTGGGCTCGGTGAAGGAGTAGGGGCCGCCGCCCCGTCACGCATGGCAACCGTCACGCTCCGCGACCTCCACAAGCGGTATCCCCAGGGCTTCCACGCCGTCCGGGGCATCGCGCTCGACGTCCGCGACGGGGAGTTTCTCGTGCTCGTCGGCCCCTCGGGCTGCGGCAAGTCGACCACGCTGCGGATGGTGGCGGGGCTCGAGGAGGTGACGAGCGGCGAGATCCGGATCGGCGACCGGCTCGTCAACGACGTGGCTCCGGGCGACCGCGACATCGCCATGGTGTTCCAGAACTACGCCCTCTATCCGCACCTCACGGTCCGGGAGAACATGGCGTTCGGCCTGAAGATGCGGGGCACGGCCCGGTTGGAGATCGACCGTCGTGTGGCCGACGCGGCGGCGGCGCTCTCGATCGAGCATCTCCTCGCCCGCCGGCCCGCCGAACTCTCGGGTGGCCAGCGGCAGCGGGTGGCGCTCGGCCGGGCGATCGTCCGCGAGCCGGAGGTCTTTCTCTTCGACGAGCCGCTCTCCAACCTCGATGCCAAGCTCCGCGTGCAGATGCGGGCGGAACTCGCCCGCCTCCACCGGCGGCTGGGCACCACGGTGATCTACGTGACCCACGACCAGGTGGAGGCGATGACGCTCGGCGACCGGATCGTGCTCATGAACCACGGCGTGATCCAGCAGGTGGACGAGCCGCTGGCGATCTACCGGCGACCGGCGAATCGCTTCGTGGCCTCGTTCATCGGCAGCCCGACGATGAACTTCTTCCCGGGCTCGATCGCCGACGGCCGGTTCCGGGGCGCGGACGGGCTGGCCGGCCTCGCGCTCGACGCCGCGCCGCCGCCGGGCCCGGCCGTGCTCGGCGTGCGGCCCGAGGACCTCGTCGTGGACGGCGGGGCGATTCCGTTCACGACCGCGGCGGTCGAGGTGGCCGAGCACCTGGGGCACGAGACCCTCGCCCACGTTTCGGTCGGCGGGGCTTCCCACGTGGTCCGGGTCCCGGGCGCCCGGGCGGTTTCCCCGGGCGACCGGCTTTCGCTGGGCGTCCGCCCGGGCGGGGCCCACCTGTTCGCGGCGGACGACGAGGGCCGTCGCCTGAACTGACGCGGTGGCCGCGGGGCGGGGGAGCGAAGGCGGCTTCATCGGCCGGCCCTGGCGGTGGCGGGGCGGGGGCGAAGTGCTGGAGGATCGCCGCGGCCACGACCGCCGGCGGATGCCCCTCGCCCACGAGCCGGTCCACGATCGGTAGCCGGGCCCGAAAGGCGTCGCTGCCGAGCGTCGTCCGCAGCCGCTCCACGAGCCGTTCCCCCCGCCTGGCCTCGACGGCCGCGGCGGTCGGCACCCGCTCGCGGCGAATCCGCACCTTCAGGCTCCGCTCGATGAACTGGAGCTTGTGGGCGGCTCCGCCCGACACGAGCGTGATCGCCAGCCCCTTGCGGCCCGCCCGGCCGGTGCGGCCGATCCGGTGGACGTAGTCCTCGGCGTCGTAGGGCATGTCGTAGTTCACCACCAGGCCGAGGTCCTCGACGTCGATTCCCCGCGCGGCGACGTCGGTGGCCACCAGGAACGGAAACGCCCCCTTCTTGAAGGCGTTCATCACCCGCGTCCGCTGCGGCTGGGCCATCCCGCCGTGAAGCCGCTCCGCCGGGCAGCCCCGCGTCGCGAGCGCGTCGGCGAGCTCCTCCACCATCTGC
>JBIIMU010000186.1:0-5607 GCA_044337845.1 Pirellulales bacterium
CGCCCGCGCCATCGAGCTGGCCGCGCAGCTGCCCCCCGGCGTGAAGTTCGTGAAGGCCAACAACGCCGGCTGGCATGACGACCGCACGCACCGCGTGCTCTGGAGCCTCGAGGAGCTGCCCGCCGGGGAGACCGGCACGGTGCAGGTGGTCGTGATGCCGATCGAGCTCGGCCCGCAGAAGATCGTGGTGGCGGCCCGCAGCGCCGACGGGCTCTCGGCCCAGGCCGGACACACCTGCGACGTCGAGGGGCTGGCGGCGCTGTCGTTCGAGGTGCTCGACAGCGAGGACCCGATCGAGGTCGACGGCGTCACGGAGTACGTCGTGCGCGTGACCAACCAGGGCACCAAGCCGGCGACGGGCGTGCGGCTCTCGGCCGCGCTGCTCGGCGACCTCGAGCCGCTCGAGGCGGCGGGACCGGCCGGCCACCGCTTCGAGAATCTCACGGTGTCGTTCGAGCCGCTGGCCAAGCTGGCGCCGGCCGAGGAGGCGGTGTTCCGGATCCGCGCGAAGGGCCGCCGCGCCGGCGACCAGCGGATCCAGGTGCAGCTCACCAGTGCCGATCAGCCCGCGCCGATCACCAAGGAGGAGATCACGCGGGTCTATGCGGACCGCTGACGAGCCCTCCTGGCCTCGTCAGCTCGAGCCCGTCGCGGGTGAAGCCGAGGTTCACCCGGCCGGGCGGTGGTCGTCGTCCTGACGACTGATGACCGCTGACGAGCCCTCCTGGCCTCGTCAGCTCGAGCCCGTCGCGGGTCAGCGCGGAACGTCGACCGTGAAGATCTGGTTGAAGCCGCCGGCGCCGGTGACGACGTGCCGCACGTAGGCGATCCGCCGGCCGTCCGGTGAAAACACGCAGGCCTCCGGCCGCGGGCCGCCCGCGTCGCGGACGGCCGCCGTCAGCCGCAGCGGCGTGCCGCTCGTCGCATCGACCACGCACACGCTGCCGTCGATCACGCAGGCGATCCGTGTGCCGTCGGGGCTCCAGGTGAAGGCGCTGGCGACCCCATGGGCCCCATGCGTCAGCGGCCGCGGTTCCCCGCCCGCAGGATCGACCGTGACGAGCTGCACCACGCCCGCGTCGTCCCTCATCAGGCAGGCGATCCGCCCGCCGTCGGGGCTCGACCGCAGCCAGTGCCGCGGACCCTGAAGCCCCGGATGCCGCCGGCCCGCGGTGAAGGTGAGCCGTCGCTGCCGGACGCCGCGCGGCGGCACCGGCCGCGTCGTCGCCGTGCCCGCGAGCGGACCGTCACCCGCGACGGCGAGGTCGGCGAGATCGTCGGGGAGGTCGGCGACGAACACCTCGCTGATCGTCGTGCCCGTCGGCGTGATCACGCTGCCCTGAAAGGCCAGCGCCCGGGGCTGCCGCGAGCCGTCGGCCCGCCGGTAGCCGGCCGTGCCGATCCAGGCCTCCTCGAAGGCCCTCGAGATCTCATCGCTGCCCGGCTGCGGGGTGTCGGCGAGCCGCGTCACCAGCACCGTGAACGCCGATCCCTCGTGATTGCGGGCGTGACGCGCCGGCACCCGCGTCGGCCGGCCGCAGACGCTCACGCCCACCGCCCGCAGGTTCCTCTCGGCCACGGGCCCAGCCGCCTCGAGCACCGCATCCTCGTAGGTGAAGCTCACCGCGGCGGCGTCGGGCGAGAACACGTGCACGTGGCTGCCGCCGCGCAGGGCGCCGGCCGTGAACGGCGGCGTCAGGTCTCGCGCGTCGAGTGGTTCGGCGACGCCGGGCCGGGCCATGTGCACGACGACGCCCTGCCGCCGTGCCGCCCCGTACGACCAGTCGGCCGTGGGCCGCTCCGGCCCGAGGATGAAGGCCACGCGGTCGTCCATCGGGCTCGCCGTCACCACGCCGCAGCAGGCGCCGTGGCGGGACTCGTAGAGCACCTCGACCCGCCCCGTCTCCACGTCCACCCGCTCGATCCGCGTGCCGTCGAAGGTCGAGCCGTCGGGGGCGGAGCGGATGTCGTAGACGAGCCACCGCGAGTCGGCGGACCAGACGCCGGCGTTGGTGAGCACGTGGCCGTGCGGCGCGGTGGTGACCGGTCGCGCGTCGGGCATGGGCACGCGATCGTCCATCAGGGGAGTGTGGGCGTGAAGCCCAGCGTGGCCACGGGCGACATGGCGGTCCTCACGAACCCCGCAGCACGGCCCCGGCGCGGCGGCCGCACTCGGCCACCACGCCATCGACGATGCGGCCGGCCTCGTCGCCGGAGAGTGTTCCCGTCGGGCTCCGCAGCGTGATCGAGACGACGAAGCTCTTCCTGCCCGCGCCGAGCCGGTCGGCGTCGCGCCACACCTGCACGAGCGAGCACCGCTCGAGCATGCCGGCCGCCGCGGCCCGGATCGCCTCCTCGACGCGGCCCCACGGCACCGCCTCGTCCACCACCAGATTCACGTCGCGCTGCACCGCCGGAAAGTCGCTCGGCCTCACCAACGGCCGCTCGATGCCCGCGGCGAAGGTGAGGCGGTCGAGCCGGATCTCCGCCGCCGACACGCAGCCCGCGAGCCCGGCCTGGGCGGCGGTCGCGGCCGCCACCTCGCCCACGACGGCGATCCGCTCCGCGTCGCCGCCGTCCCGCGCGAGCACGACCTCCGCCGCCCGGCCGCGGGCGAACGGCTCGAGATCGATCGGCCGGTATGCGAGCGTCGTGCCGGCGATGCCGAGACCCGCGAACACCGCCTCGCAGAGCCCCTTGGCCACGGGGAACTCGCCCCCCACCACCAGGCCGGCGAGCAGCGGCTCCTCCACCGGGCCGGCGGCCGGGTCGGCCGCGGCGGGGCGGGCCAGGTAGCCGCGGGCGATCTCGAACAGGTCGGCGTCGTCCACGCCCACGGCCACGTTGCCGCCGCGGGCCTCGAGCAGACTCGGCAGAAGGCTCCGCCGCAGCCGATCGGCGCCGCGGACGAGCGGCGGCGAGATCGACAGGGGCGGCGCGTCGCCCCAGGGGCTCGGCGTCTGCGCCATCGACTCGGTCACCACGCTGCGGGTCATCGCCTCGCAGAGCCCGGCGGCCACGAGCACCTCCGAGGCGCGGCGGACCGTGCGTTCCCGGTCGGAGAGTTCGGTGGGCCGCGCCGCGATCACCGCGTTTTCCGGCACCCGGTCGTAGCCCTCGATCCGCGCGATCTCCTCGACGAGGTCGATCTCCCGCCAGCAGTCGCGCCGCCAGGTGGGCGCCCGCCAGGCGTGGGCGTGCGGTGCCTGCCCCGCGTCCTCCACGAATCCCAGCGCCCTGAGGATCTGCCGCTGGCGGGAGTCGGCGACGTCCACGCCGAGCACCTCGCCCACCCGTTCGGCCGCGAGGCCGATCGTGGCCGGGGCGCAGGCCAGGCGGCCGGCGACCACCGCCCCGCGCTCCAGCGTGCCCCCGGCGAGTTCGAGGATCAGGGCGGCGGCCCGCCGGCTCGCCCAGTCGACCATTGCCGGGTCGGGCCCGCGTTCGAAGCGATACGACGACCCGCTCGCGAGCACGAGTGTGCGGGCCGCCGCCCGGATCGCCAGCGGGGCGAACTGCGCCGACTCCAGCAGCACGTCGGTCGTCGCGGCCGTGATCTCGGTGTCGGCGCCGCCCATCACGCCGGCGAGCGCCACGGGCCGCTCCGCGTCGGCGATCACGCACATCCGCTCCGACAGGGAATACGTCTTGTGGTTGATCGCCGTGAACGGCTCGCCCTCGGCGGCGCGGCGGACCACGATCCGTCCGGATCGGAGGCGGGCGAGGTCGAAGGCGTGCAACGGCTGCCCGCACTCGAGCATCACGTAGTTGGTGACGTCGACCACGTTGTTGACGCTCGCCACGCCCACGGCGGCGAGCCGCTCGACGAGCCACTTCGGGCTCGGCCCCACCTTCACACCGCGGATCACCCGTGCCGTGTAGCAGGGGCAGATCTCGGGGGCGAGGATCTCCACGCCGACGCTGCGGGCCGCGTCGGCCGCCGACTCCAGCGGCCGCGGGTCGGGCACGTGCAGGGGGCGGTCGAACAGCACCGCCACCTCGCGGGCCACGCCGATGTGGCCGAGGCAGTCGGGCCGGTTGCTCGTGACCTCCAGTTCGATCGCGGTGTCGTCGCCGACGCGGGTCGACGACTCGTGGTTGAGGCCCGCCATCAGCAGCCGTTCGACGACGTCGTCGAGCGGCGCGGAGACCTGCACGTAATCCGCCAGCCAGTTCGCGGAGATGATCATGGCATCAGAACTGCCTGAGGAACCGGGCGTCGTTGCGGTAGAAGTCGCGGATGTCGTCGACGCCATGCCGGCGGGCGGCGATCCGTTCGACGCCCAGCCCGAAGGCGAAGCCCGTCACCGAGTCGGGGTCGTAGCCGACGGCCTCGAGCACCGCCGGATCGACCATGCCGGCGCCCCCCATCTCGACCCAGCGGCCGCCCCACTCCATGTCGACCTCCACGCTCGGTTCGGTGAACGGGAAGAACGACGGCCGGAACCGCACCTTCACGTCGCCGCCGAGGAAGCTCGAGGCGAACATCCGCAGCACGCTCTTGAGGTGGGCCATCGTGGTGCCGGGCTCGACGAGCAGGCCCTCCACCTGGTGGAACATCGGGTAGTGCGTGGCGTCGGCCGTGTCCGGCCGGTAGACGCGGCCCAGCGACACGATCCGCAGGGGCGGTTCGCGGTTCTCCATCACCCGGATCTGCACGGTGCTCGTCTGCGACCGGAGCAGCAGCGGGTCGGCCCCCTGCGCCACGGCCAGATAGAAGTTGTCGAGCGGATCCCGCGCGGGGTGAGCGGCGGGGATCGCCAGGGCCTCGAAGTTGTGCCACTGGTCTTCGACCTCGGGGCCGTCGACGCTCTCGAATCCGAGCCGGCCCATGATCTCCTGGACGCGGCGGATCGTGCGGGTGATCGGATGGAGATGCCCGAGGCGGACCGGCGCGGCGGGCAGCGTGACATCGACGGCCGCCACGGCAGGTCCCGCGGCGGCGGCCGCGATGCGGGCCTGCGCCGCCTCGAAGCACGCCGTGATCGCATTCTTGGCGTCGTTGAAGTGCCGGCCGCCGGCCGGCTTGTCGGCCTGCCCGAGTCCGCCGAGCGCCTTCTGGATCGCCTTGAGTCGCCCGCTCTTCGCGCCGAGAAACTCGATCCGGGCGGCCTCGAGCGCCGCCGCGTCGGCCGCCGTCGCCAGCGCCGCGTCTGCGTCGCCGCGCAGCCGTTCCAGTTCGGCGCGGAACGTGTCGAGCGGCACGCTTGTCACGGCGTCACGCGACCGCGGCCGGCTCCGGCAGTCCGAGTGCCTTCCGCACTTCGGCCGCCACGGCGTCGAAGCCCGTGGGGTCGAGCACGGCCATCTCCGAGAGCGTGCGGCGGTCGAGTTCGCAGCCGATCTTCTCGAGCCCGGCGATCAGCTGGCTGTACCGGAAGCCCCGCTCGCGGCAGGCTGCGTTGAGCCGCACGATCCAGAGTCGGCGGAAGTCGCGCTTCTTCCGCCGCCGGTCGCGGCGGGCGTAGACGCCGGCGCGGATGATCGACTCCTTGGCGGTGCGGAGCAGACGACGGCGACCGCCGACGGAGCCCTTCACCCGCTTGAAGAGGCGCTTCTTGGCACGGAGACGCGGGACGACGCTCTTGGTACGCATGGCTCGAAACC
>JBIIMU010000188.1:0-5605 GCA_044337845.1 Pirellulales bacterium
GGACAATCCCAGCGTGGCAGCGGACCTGCGCGAGAAGATCCTCGCTGCCAAGGACACCGTGGTGACGGTGGCGAGCGACGGCGGCGGCGGCGGCGAGTGATCGTCGCGCTGCCACCAGCATGACCTTTCCCCACCCGCCCACGGGAGGCCGACCCAAGCGGCCCCTCGTGGGCGGCGTCGTTGACCGATCGTCGGGGCCGCCGCTTCGTCGTCGGGCCTCCGCTTCCTCGTCGGGCCTCCGCTTCCTCGTCGGGCCTCCGCCCGGGTGCGGGGTCTCGGATCGGGTGCCGCTGAACCCGCTGAACGTGGGCGGCATCGCGTGGTCGTGGCGGCCATGGGTATAGTGTCGGCCCCGCCGGCGATCTCGGCGGATTCCCCGGGAGCCATGCCGCCGTCATGAAGGCCGACGACCTCCGCGAAGCCTACCTCGCGTTCTTCGAATCGAAGGGCTGCGTTCGCCGCCCCAGCGACGTGCTCGTGCCGCGGTGGGACCCGTCCGTGCTCTTCACGCCGGCCGGCATGAACCAGTTCAAGGATCACTTCCTCGGCAAGTGCAAGCTCGACTTCACGCGGGCCACCACCTGCCAGAAGTGCCTGCGGACCGGCGACATCGACAACGTGGGCCGCACGCCGCGGCATCACACGTTTTTCGAGATGCTGGGCAACTTCTCCTTCGGCGACTACTTCAAGCGCGAGGCGATCCACTGGGCCTGGGAGTTTCTCACCGCGCGGAACTGGCTGAACATCGCTCCCGACAAGCTCTCGATCACCGTCTACCACGACGACAACGAGGCCTTCGCGATCTGGGCCGACGAGATCGGCGTGCCGGCCGCGAGGATCACGCGGATGGGCGAGGACGACAACTTCTGGCCGGCCAGTTCGCCCTCGCAGGGGCCGGACGGCGTCTGCGGGCCGTGCAGCGAGATCTTCTACCGGATGCCCGACGGCAGCGACGTGGAGATCTGGAATCTCGTGTTCACCCAGTTCAACCGCGTGGGCCCGCCCCCCGACAACCTGCACCCGCTTCCCAGCCGCAACATCGACACCGGGATGGGGCTCGAGCGGACCTGTGCCATGCTCCAGGGCGTGGATTCCAACTTCCACATCGACATCCTCCGGCCGCTGGTGGAGGCGGTGGCGGACGTCTGCGGCCGGCGGTACGAGCCGGCGACGGACGATGGCCGGCGGATGCGGCGGATCGCCGACCACGTGCGGGCCTGCACCTTCGCGATCCACGAGAACGTGCTGCCGGGCAACAACGAGGAGAAGTACGTCGTCAAGCGGCTGCTCCGCCGCGCCGTGCTCGACGGCCGGCAGATGGGCATGCGGGAGCCGTTCCTGCACAAGCTGCCGCCGGTCGTGGCCGCGATGATGCGCGCGCCCTATCCCGAGCTCGGCGACACGACGGATCGCGTGGGGAGCGTGATCGAGCGGGAGGAGGCGTCGTTTCTGGCGACGATCGACGGCGGCCTGGAACGGATCGAGCGGCTCTTCAAGAGTCTCGGCACGTCGGGCAAGGCGATCGTGGCCGGCGGCGATGCCGCCGAACTCTACACCACCTATGGCTTCCCGCCGGAACTCCTCGAGACGCTCGCCGCCGAACGCAACTGCGGCTTCGACTGGGACGGTTTTCGCAAGGCGATGGACGAGCATGGACTCAAGTCCGGCGCCGGCACCCGCGTCGAGGTGTTCACGTCCGGGCCGCTCGACGCCCTCAAGAAGACGATGCACGGCTCCGAGTTCCTCGGCTACGACGCGATCGAGGCCCCGGGCACGGTGATCGGCATCATCGCCCAGGACGCGCTCTGCGATCGGCTCCAGGAGGTGGGGCACGCCCAGCCCGTGACCGTGGTGCTCGACCGGACGCCGTTCTACGGCGAGTCGGGTGGCCAGGTCGGCGACACGGGCCGGCTCACGTGGCCCGGAGGCGAGTTCGAGGTGGCCGAAACGCTGCGGGAAGGCGGCTTCATGCTCCACGTGGGGCACCTGCGGCGGGGCACGCTCGACCTCGGGGCGACCGTGACCGCGGCGGTCGATCCCGCCCGCCGGGCGGCGCTGCGGCGGGCCCACTCCGCCACGCACCTGCTCCATGCGGCGCTCCAGCACCACCTCGGCTCCCATGCCGTGCAGCAGGGGTCGAAGGTCGATGCCGACCTGCTCCGCTTCGACTTCTCGCACACGAGCTCCATCGACCACGAGACGCTCGCCGCGATCGAGGCGATGGTCAATACCGGGGTGCTGGCGGCCGCGCCCGTGACGGCGGAGCTCCTGCCGCTGGCCGAGGCCCGGCACGCCGGAGCGATGATGCTGTTCGGCGAGAAGTATCCCGACGTCGTGCGGATGGTGTCGATCGACGGGCTGAGCCGCGAGCTCTGCGGAGGCACGCACGTGACGAGCACCGGCCAGATCGGCGTGGTGCGGATCGTGGGGGAGGAGAGCGTGTCGGCCGGCACGCGTCGGATCACCGCCGTGACCGGGGCCCGGGCCCTGGAACGGTTCCGGCATGCCGAGCAGACGCTCGCCGAGGCCGCCGCCGCGCTCAAGGTGCCGGTGGGCGAACTGCCGCACCGCCTCGTGGCGGTCGTGAAGGAACTCAAGGATCTCAAGAAGGCGAAGCCGGCGGCGGGCGGCACGGCCCTGTCGGCCGACGAGCTGCTGGCGGCGGCCGAGACGGTCGCGGGCACGCGGGTGGTGGTGGCCGACGCCAAGGGAGGCGATGCCGGAGCGATGCGGCAGTGCATCGACCTCCTGCGGCGCAAGGGGAGCCCGATCGCCGTCCTGCTCGGCAGCGTCGAGGGCGACAAGGTGACGCTCGTCGCCGGGATCTCCCGGGAACTGGAGGAGCAGGGCCTCTCGGCCGGCACGTGGATCAAAGACCCCGCCGCCGCCGTCGGCGGCAAGGGGGGCGGACGACCGGATCTCGCGCAGGCCGGCGGCAAGCTCGTGGACCAGCTTCCGGCGGCGCTCGCGGCGGCCCGGCAGTCGATCCAGCGGCTGCTCGGCGCGTGAGACTCAGCCGGCCAGCTTTTCCAGCGCCGCGATGGCGGCGTCGTAGTTCGGCTGGTCGGCGACCTCCTTGACCACCTCCGCATGCCGCACGACGCCGGCCGCGTCGAGCACGAACACGGCGCGGGCCAGGATCTTGAGCTCGTCGATCAGCACGCCGAACGACGTGCCGAACGACCGATCCATGTAGTCGCTGCCGCTCCGCATCGACTTGATCTCCTCCGCGCCACAGAAGCGGTTCATCGCGAAGGGCAGGTCGAGGCTCACGGTGACGGCGTTGATCCTGTCGCCGAACGCGGCGAGCCGGGTGTTGAAGGTCTTGGTCTGCACCTGGCAGACGGGCGTGTCGAGCGAGGGCACCACGCTGATGATCGTCGGCTTGCCGAGCAGGTCGGCCTTGCGGAGCTGCTTCATGCCGCCTTCGAAGGCGGCCAGCGTGAACTCGGGGGCGGCGGCGCCGACCTTGATCTCCTCGCCGACGAGCGTGAGCGGGGTTCCCTTGAACGTGACGGCACCGTGGCGACCCATGATCGAAGCTCCTGGAAGGGGATTGGACGACCGGGGCAGTATCGCCGGTGCCCCGCTTCCGACAAGCCCGCCCAGGTGTCCGGGCCCGTTTCGCCCGAGCGCCACGCGGATGGCGGCACCGGGCTTGCCGACCGGCGGTGGGGCTGCGGATCATGGCGGGCGTCGGGGGGACGAGTGGCCCGCGGTCACCGTCCGGAGGCGAAACGGAGTTCGCAGGCCAACGTCTCACACGGAGGGCGATCATGCACCCATCACAGGTCTGGCACGGGGTCGAGTCGGCGGAAGCCCGTGGGGCCGCCCCGCCTGGCGGTTGGGACATCGCCGTCGAGCGCGGGCCCGACTGGCTGTTCCTCAGGCTCGAGCGCGGCGGCGGGCAGGGCATGCAGCGTCCGCTCGCGGACCAGCTCATGCAGCTCATTCGCGTCAATCACGCGCACCGGGTGGTCGTCGAGTTTGACGGCGTCGACCCGCTCGACGACGCGCTCGTCGATGCGATCGCCGTCGTGGGCTCGCGGGTGCGCGACGAGGGAGGGCTGATCCGCGTGTGCGGTCTCTCCGCGGGCGGTGTGCGGCGACTCGAGTCGTCGGACCAGGCCGGGGACATCCCGCACTTCGAGTCGCGTTCGGCGGCGGTGGGGCCCCGGTCGGGTGCCATGCGATGAGGCAGGTCGGTCGCTTCGGTCAACTGGTGGGGCTGACGCTGCCGGCGGTCGCCGTGATCCTGGAACTGGCGGACCGGATCACGTCGGGGCCGATGCTCGGCATGCTCGTGTTTTCGGTATGCTGCTTCGCCATCGGGCGGATCCTCGAAGGGTACGCCGGCTCGTGAGGGTCGGTGGATCGCGCCCTTCCACGGAGGCCGCGCGTGCTCCCGCCGCTCATCCTGACCCCGATCTATCGTCGCTACCTCTGGGGAGGACGCCGGTTCGAGTCGGCGTTCGGCCGGCGGCTGGCGGAGCCGGGACCCTACGCCGAGTCGTGGCAGCTGGTCGATCGGGGTGACGACCAGAGCATCGTCGCCGCCGGCCCGCTGGCGGGCACCTCGTTGGGCACGCTGGTGCGTTCCCACGGCCGCGACCTGCTGGGCCGGCACGCGCCGCTGGCGTCCTTTCCGCTGCTCTTCAAGTTTCTCGACGCCTGCCAGGATCTGTCCGTGCAGGTGCATCCCGACGATGAGCGAGCTGCCGCCCGTGGCACGCCCGACCTCGGCAAGACGGAGGCCTGGTACGTGATCGACTCCCTGCCGGGGAGCCGGATCTACGCCGGGCTCCGCGCGGGCGTGACCCGCGACCACCTCGCCGAGGCGCTGCGGGCTGGTCGGTGCGACGACGTCATCCATGCCTTCCCGGTGCACGCGGGCGACTGCATCTTCATCCCGGCCGGCACGGTGCACGCCATCGGGGCGGGGCTGCTCGTGGCGGAGATCCAGCAGTCGAGCGACGTCACGTTTCGGCTGCACGACTGGAACCGCGTGGGCCCCGACGGCCAGCCTCGGCCGCTGCACGTCGAGGAGGGCCTGGACGCGACCACGCGGCTCGGACCCGTGGCCCCGGTCAGCCGGAGGCCGACGGCCGATCCGGCGGCGCAGCGGCTCGTGGACTGCGACTACTTCAGTTTCGACGAGGTCAGGCCGCGCGGAACCTGGGAGGTCGGTGGCGATGATGCCTGCCACTTCGTGGCCGTCCTGTCGGGTCGCGTCGGCCTCGAGGAGCGGTGGGGCCTTCCGCCGCTCGGTCCGGGAGACACCGTGCTCGTCCCGGCGTCGGCGGGTCGGCAGCCGCTGACGGCGACCGGCGATGCCACGCTCCTGCGGGTCGCCCTGCCCGAGCGGCCGCGGCCCGAGGCTCGGCAAACCGGGGTTGGGGCCGCCGCGCGGCCCCTCTAGACTCCCGCCCCCCCCGTGGAGTCCGCCATGGCCTCGCCGCTCCGAGTCTGCCGGTATGTCGTCGTGGGTGCGGCCCTCGCCGCGTCGGGCTGCGCGTCGCTCGGGAAGCCGAAGTGGCTCGAGCCCCCCGCGTCGGCCCGCGCCCAGCAGCGCCGGGCGGTGCGGTTCGACCCGTTCATGGAGAAC
>JBIIMU010000189.1:0-5600 GCA_044337845.1 Pirellulales bacterium
TCGATCTGTCGTCCCAGCGAGTCGATGCGGGCCGCATCGAGCAGTCCGTCGGGGCCGGTCAGCACGCGCGTGCCCACCTTCACCACGATCGTTCCGGCGGCGTCGGCGATCTGCTGGCGGAGCGGGTCGATCATGGCGGCTACGGGGAACGGCCGAACCGGTCGGCGCGAAGCTCGATATCGTACCCGCGGGTGCCGCCGCGGGGCCAGCAGCGGTGGCCCGCGGTCGGTTCCGCGTTGGCCCCGGGCAGGACGGCCGGCCGTTGAGGCTGCGGACGAGCGGCCCCTATGATGACGGCAGTGCGACGCGACCGACATCCCGCCGAGGCTCCGCAGCGATGAGTGACCTTCATCACGAGTGCGGCCTGGCCGCGATCTACCACCTGCCCGGCGGTGAGCCGAGCCCGCTGTGCACGGGCCACGGCCCCGAGGAGGTCTCGCGGCTCGTCCCGCGGATGCTGCTCGACATCCAGAATCGCGGCCAGCTCTCGGCCGGGATGACCGCCTGGAACCCGGCCCGGAGCCAGCTGCTCGCCACCTACAAGGAGGTGGGCAGCGTCAGCGAGGTGTTCCGGATGAGCCATCGCGGCAAGTACGAGAGCGTGATGGAGCAGCACGCGGGTCGGGCCGCGATCGGCCACGTCCGCTATGCCACCTGCGGGGCGGAGGATCGCGGCTATGCCCAGCCGCTCGAGCGGCCGCACATCCAGAAGCGGAAGTGGTTCGCGTTCGGCTTCAACGGCCAGCTCGCCAACTATCCGGAGCTCCGCGGCGAGATCCTGGCCGAAGGCGACAACCACCTCGCCCGCGACAACGACACCGAAGTGATCATGCACGCCATCGGCCGCGAGCTGGCCGGCGACGCCGACCCTGCGCCGGTCGACCTGCTGGCCGCCATCTCCCGCCGGTTCGACGGCGCGTGGAACCTCGCCATCCTCGACGCCTGCGGCCGGCTGATCGTCGCCCGCGATCCGCTCGGCCTCCGGCCGATGGAATACGCCCAGCTGGGGCCGCTCGTGGCCGCGGCCAGCGAGAGTGTCGCCCTGCTGAATCTCGGCTTTCCGACGGAGTCGATCCGCTCGCTGGAGCCGGGCACCGCCCTGGTGGTGGACGGCGACGGCGTCCGCGTCGAGCGGTTCGCCACGGCCCCGCGGCGGGCCCACTGCTTCTTCGAGTGGGTCTACTTCGCCAACGTCGCCAGCACGATGGACGAGCGGAGCGTCTACCTGTCGCGGAAGCGGCTCGGCGAGGAGCTGGCCCGCGTGGAGACGGTGCCGATCGACGCCGACACCGTGGTGGTGCCGGTGCCCGACACGAGCAAGGCGGCCGCCGATGCCATGGCCTACCGGCTCTCGATTCCCTGCGTCGAGGGGCTGATTCGCAACCGGTACACGGGCCGCACGTTCATCGACGGGGCGGCGAGCCGCCGGCAGAAGGCGGAGACGAAGTACACGCCGCTCCGGGAAGTGCTCGAGGGCCGGCGCGTGATCCTCGTCGAGGATTCGATCGTGCGGAGCACCACCATGAAGGTGCTCCTCGGCCGGATGCGGTCGCTCGGTCTGGCCCGGGAGATCCACGTTCGCGTCGCGTGCCCGCCGATCGTCGCCCCGTGCTTCTACGGCATCGACATGTCGACGATCGACGAGCTCTTCGCGCCGGCGTTCATGCCCGACGGGCTGCTGACGGAGGCCGCCCAGGCCGAGATGGCCGCCCGGCTCGGGGCCGACTCCCTCCGCTACCTGCCCGTCGAGGCCGTGGCCCGGTCGATCGGCTTCGACGACCGCGACCTCTGCCAGGCCTGCATCACCGGCCGGTATCCGACGCCGGCCGGCGAGCGGCTCTACGAGATCGCCGTCGCGCAGGCCGCCTGCGGCACCGCCGGCCGGACCTACGAGGCGGCCCGCTGAGCCGCCGTCAGGCCGGGTGCTGCCGCTGGCAGCCGGCCGGCCGGTCGTTGCGGTCGAGCGCGGCCCGCCAGACCGGCGCCCCCGCGAGCCGCGTGCGGCGCTCGAAGTGCGTGCGATAGTCGAGATCGTGCTCGGGCGGCGGCGGCTCCTCGACGCGGGCCGCGGCGAACAACCCGGTGGCGGCGGCGAAGCCCATCGATTCCTCGAAGTACTCTTCCACGTCGGTCCAGACGTGCAGCGTGGCCCCGGGCGGCAGCACGCGGCCGGCATGCTGCAGGAACTCGGCCGAGAGCACCCGCCGCTTGCGATGGCGGGCCTTCCACCAGGGGTCGGGAAAGTAGACGTGCATCCCGCCGAGGCAGGCGTCGGGCAGCAGGCAGCGGACCAGGAAGGTGCCGTCCCCCTGGATGACGCGGGCGTTGGTGCGATCGACGGAGGCCAGCCGGCCGGCGCACAGCCGGGCATAGCCCGCGGCGAGCTCCACGCCGAGGAAGTTTCGCTCCGGCGTTCTCCCCGACGCCGTCACGAGGAACAAGCCCTTGCCGCTGCCGACCTCGAGTTCGACCGGGGCCGGCGACGCGAAGACCGCCGCCGGGTCGCACGGGCAGGGGAGGACGTCGAGCGTCAGCAGGTGCGCCGAGAGGTCGAGCGACGGATCGAGCTTGCGAGGCGGGCGGCGGGGCATGCGGCACTCTGGCGACGGAGCGGCGGGCACACGACGCCCGCGAAGCCGGCCCGGCCGGCGGCGTGTCCGGATCAGGTCACGTTGACGCGGCCCGATTGGCGGGCTCGAGGACCTCGATCGGCAGCGGCACTCCCTTGATCACGCCGTCGACCACGATGCTCTCGCGAACGAGGCCCTGGAACCGGCAGACGATCATCGCCCGGGGCCGCACCCGCACCCGCTCCACGGCGATCACCAGCCGGTCGCCCGGCACGACCGGCTCGCGAAAGCGGACCTCCTCGAGGCCCCCGAAGCCGATCACCTCCGCATCGAGCAGGTTGTGCCGCTGCGTGTAGTAGCTCGAGAGCTGGGCGGCCGCCTCGCACATCAGCACGCCGGGCATGAGCGGCACGCCGGGAAAATGCCCGCGCACCCAGAACTCGTCGGCGGTCACGTCCTTGTAGCCGACGCACAGGCCGCGGGCCTGGTCCTCGTGGACGATCGCCGTCAACTGCTCCATCTCGAACCGCTGCCGGTTCCAGCGGCGGATCTCGTGGATGTCGGCGATCACCCGGTCGAGGTCGTACTCGGTTGGATGGATGATGTAGTCGCGGGGGGCCATGGGAGGCTCTCCTCCGACGGGGGCGGCGGGGACCGGCTGCTGCGGTCTGAGGTGGGGATCAGGTGCGGATGTGACGCCGCTTCGCCTTGCGGGCCTTGCTGTTGGCGGGGCGGGCGCCGTGGTTGGCCTTCTTCAGCCTGCGGTGGGGCTTTGCCATCGAAACATGCTCCTGGACTGGTGTGCCGGCGGTGCACGTCGTTGTACCACGGGCCGCGGCCGCCTTCCACCGCGGCGGTTCAGCGGTCGACGATCGCCTGGCCCCGTTCCGCCGCGAGCGATTCCCGCAGGCTGACGCGCAGGATCTCCACGAAGCTCGCGGCGAGAAAGCCGGCCAGGCCGCCGATCACCGCGGCCGACGCGCCGCCGAGCACCGCCCCGGCCGTCGTGCAGGAGGTCCAGGCCACGAGCGCGGTCGCGCCCGCCGCACCGCCACAGGCCGCGCCGATGCCGGCCGAGACCGGAACCAGCCTCCCGAGGCTCGTCCGCTGCTCCAGTCGATGGGCCCGGGGGCGGGGCAGCGGCTCGGCAGCCGCCGCGACCGCACGAACCCGGCGCAGGTCGCGGTCGGTCGCCTCCCGCAGGCTGGTGCCCAGCGCGTTGCCGATCACGTGCATCGCGACGCTGGCCACGAGCACGGCCGCCGCGATCCAGCCCGCGATGCCCAGCCACTCGATGGCGGCGCAGCACACGGCGATCACCACCGCCAGCCAGGTAAACGTCGCCGGACGCATCGGGCACTCCTCGCCCCCAGTATAGGCCGCCCGCCCCCGGGGGCCTCACCAGCCGGCCGTCACCGCGTCGGCCCCGTAGATCGGCAGCAGTCGGTAGTACACCTCGAGCGTGAGCAGCGCCAGGGCGGTGTGGGCCAGCCGGCCTCCGGAGGCGGTTTCGTGGTCGGCGAAAACCCAGCTCCCCTCCTCGTGGCCGTGCCGCGCCTGCCGCGAGACGAGCTGGTCGCGATTGCGGGCGTTCCACCGCTTCCAGAGCGGATGGTCCCGCTGCATCAGCGCCTGGGCGAGGTAGAAGTTCAGGTACACGTCGTCCGGCGCCGGACCGGCCTTGGCCAGGGCGCCGAGGCCGCGGTCGATGGCCGCCTCGTTCGGCCAGCGCATGTAGAGCCGGCAGAGGAGCCCCACGGCCGACGTGCCCGGGCGGGCGTGGGGCGACTGGTAGCCGTAGGCCTCGCCCTGTCGCACCTGCACCCGATCCAGAAACCGCCCGACGCCCTCCATCGTGGGCGAGGGCACCGGCACGCCCGCGAGGGCCGCGCTCCGCAGCGCGGCCAGCTGCCACGCGGTGACGGTGGTGTCGCCGGGCTGGCCGGGCAGGTACCGCCAGCCGCCGCCATGGAGGTCCTGCGCGGTCTCGATGAACCGCACCGCGTCGCGGACGTAGGGCACGAAGGCTTCGTCGCGGGTCATGCCGAGCGCCTCCGCCAGCGCCATCGTGGCGATGCCGTGGCCATACATCGTGCCTTCGCCGAGATCGCCGCCCCGCGGCGTGATCCGCATCCGACTCATCAGGTAGTAGAGGCCGCGCGAGACCGTCTCCCGGTGCTCGCCCTCGATGTGCGTGTGGCCGGCCCCGAGGAAGGGCAGCAGCGCGACGCCGGTCGCCGCCGTGGTGCTCGTGACGCTGCCGGCATCCCGGCACCCGCCGTCGCAGCGGCAGCCGGAGAGGTCGAACCGCCACGATCCGTCGGCTGCCTGGTGCCGCGCGAGCCAGGCGAGCCCGCGTTCGACCGCTTCCTCGCTCGCAGGTGAGCCTCCGCGGGCCGCGGCGCCATCCCGCCGGCCCGTGCCGCGGCGGCCTGCGTATGGATCGGCGGTGGCTCCGGCCAACCCGGCATCGCCGGCGACGGCCAGTGGTGCCGAGAGGGCGGCGAGCGATTCGGCGGCCGGCATCTCCTCCGCCCGCTCGACGAGCTCCGGCACGAGGCTCGCCTCGGTGTCGGCCTGCTCGGGCGGCACCACCGTGACCTCGGCGGACGCGATCTCCAGGGCCGCGCCGCCGGGCGGCGCGGACTCGGCGTCGAGGCCCAGATCGTCCACCGCGGCCTCGGCGGTCCCGATCTCGATCGGCTGCGGCCGGCGCGACTTCTCGACCGGAATCACGAACAGGGCGAGGATCACCAGGATCCCGAGGTGACCGAGGAGACTGGCGTAGGTCGATCGCACGGCCGGACTGCCGACCAGCCGCTCGATCGAGGTCGGTGACTCGCGGCCGTCGAGCATCGACGCCTTCTCCGGGCCCGGGCCGGTGGACTCGTCCGTCTGCGGGGGCGGCGCGGCCGGCGTCGACTTCGCAGGCGCGCACCGCTCCCCCACCATGATCATCGGCCGGGAGGATCGCCGGTGTTCAGCCCGGCGCGGCGAACCTCGGCTTCGCCCGGATGGCGAGCCGCCCGG
>JBIIMU010000191.1:0-5509 GCA_044337845.1 Pirellulales bacterium
CGAGATGAGCGAGCTGATCCCGCGGATCGGCTCGCTGGCCGACGATCTCTGCCTCGTCCGCAGCCTGCAGAGCGAGGCGGTGAACCACGCCCCCGGCGTCACCTTCTTCATGACCGGGGCCCAGGTGCCCGGCCGGCCGAGCCTCGGCGCCTGGCTCGCCTACGGGCTCGGAAGCGAAACCGACGACCTGCCCGCGTTCGTCGTGATGACGTCGTCCGACGCCGGGAAGACCTGCGGGCAGCTGTTCTTCGACTACTACTGGGGCAGCGGCTTCCTGCCGAGCCGCTTCCAGGGGGTCAAGTTCCGCAACGCCGGCGCACCGGTGCCCTATCTCGCCGACCCCGACGGCATGAGCCGGGCGGCGAAGCGGTCGCTGCTCGACGGGCTGGCCCGGATGAACGCCGAGCACTTCGCCGCCGTCGGCGATCCGGAGATCGAGACGCGGATCGCCCAGTACGAGATGGCCTTCCGGATGCAGGCCAGCGTGCCCGATCTCGTCGACTTCTCCGACGAGCCCCGGCACGTGCTCGACCGTTACGGCCCCGACGTGACGAAGCAGGGGAGCTTCGCCCACAACTGCCTCGTCGCCCGCCGGCTCCTCGAACGGGGCACGCGGTTCGTGCAGCTGATGCACTCCGGCTGGGATCAGCACCAGAACCTGTTCACGCAGCTCGCGGTCCAGTGCCGCGACACCGACGGCCCCTCGGCGGCCCTGGTGGAAGACCTCAAGGAGCGCGGCCTGCTCGAGGACACACTCGTGATCTGGGGGGGCGAGTTCGGCCGCACGCCCTTCGGGCAGGGCGACCCGGCCAACCCCAAGGGCCGCGACCACTTCGGCAAGGCCTTCTCGTGGTGGCTCGCGGGGGCCGGGGTGAAGGCGGGCCACGTCCACGGGGCGACCGACGACTACGCCTGGAACGTGACCGCCGACCCGGTGCATGTGCACGACATGCAGGCGACGATCATGCACCTCGCGGGCATCGACCACACGCGGCTCACCTACCGCTACCAGGGCCGCCAGTTCCGGCTCACCGACGTGCACGGTCACGTCGTGACCGGGCTGTTCGCCTGAAGCCGGCGGCGAGCACGACCGCGAGAGCGGCCACGCCCGCGACCGACGGCTCCGGCACGATCGCCACGATCTGCGAGCGGTAGAACGAGAGATCGGCGGCGTAGGTCACGTTGCCGTAGATCGCGTTCGCCCCCGGATCGGGCTGTCCCGAAAAGCCGCCGACGGTGAGGATCACGCCGGAGAGTTCCCAGGCCGAGCCGTTCTTGCGGAACACCCCGCCGCCGGAATCGCCATAGGCGGCCTGCGCCTCGTTCGACGGCGGCCCGAGATCGTTGAAGGTGGTGCCGAGCATCAGGGTGTCGCCGAAGCCGGCATTGAGCCACAGCGCCGACGAACTCACGGTGTTGGTGCCCCAGCGCATGCCGCGGGTCGCGAGCGCCTTGTAGCCGGCCGCGTCGCCCCCCGACGAGACCTCCGTCCACGTCCAGGGGTCGGTGGACTCATTGACGCTCCATTCCGTGAACGCGCCGCGGTCCCGGCCCGCACCGATCATCGTCACGCCGCTGCCGGTGGTGGCCGTGGCCGACGCGATCGTCATGCCCGGCAGGCCCGGCGGCGTGGAGGCGATCCGAAACAGGTATAGGTCTGTGGTCGCCGTCTTGCCGGCCGCACCGTTGTTGGTGAGCGTGGTGCCCGAGCCGGCGAGCATGGAGTAGGTGCCCCCGTTGAGCACGATGCTGCCGCCGCCGACGTGGGCCGCGGTGAGCACCCAGTCGTTGCCCAGATAGATCCCGGTGCCGATGCCACGCACGCCGACGTTGGCCCAGCCCGGATCGTCCGCCGGGGCCGAGGTGTTGCCGGTGCCCGTGGCGGTGTCGATCACCACCGCGTGGACCACCGCCGGCGGCGTGCCCACGATCCAGGCCGCCGCCACCGCGATGCCGAGCACGCACCGCCATGCCGCCCGCCGTGCCGGGTCGCTTCCCTTCGCTGACCTCATCGCTTCTCCCTCCGAGAACATCGGCTCCTTTGGCATGATTCCCCCGGCGGCGCGACGGGAGAAGGGGGCGGAAGGCGAAAAGGGACGAATCGGGCACAGGGAGGGACGAATCGGGCGCGCGGGCGACGCGGCGCTCGCCCCCGGCGGCCGACCACGCCGTCGCGGCGGGCATGCGCCGGGGCCGCGGTACACTTCCAACCGCACCGGTGGTCCCCAGGTTGCGCCGTCATGCATCCCTTCGAACTCCGCGAGGTCCTCCGCTCCGGCCTGCTGTCGTTTCCGGTCACCGACTTCACGCCCCAGGGCGACTTCGCGGCCGAGGGGTATGCCGCGCGGCTCGACTGGCTCGCCCCCTTCGGCGCCACCACGCTGTTCGCCGCCGGCGGCACCGGAGAGTTCTTCTCGCTCGCCCCCGCCGACTATGCCGATGTCGTCCGCACGGCCGTGGAGGCCTGCCGCGGCCGCGTGCCGATCGTCGCCGGGGCAGGGGGGTCCACGCGAATCGCCATCGACTGCGCCCGCGAGGCCGAGCGACTCGGCGCGGCCGGCATCCTGCTCCTGCCGCATTACCTCACCGAGGCGCCGCAGGACGGCGTCGCCGCCCACGTGGAGGCCGTCTGCACCAGCGTCGGCGTCGGGGTGATCGTCTACAACCGCGGACCGTGCCGGCTCACGGCCGCCCAGCTCGAGCGGCTCGCGAGCCGCTGCCCGAACCTCGTGGGCTACAAAGACGGCCTCGGCGACATCGAGCTGATGGTCTCGATCCGCCGCCGGCTCGGCGACCGGCTCGCCTACCTCGGCGGCCTCCCCACGGCCGAGGTCTACGCCGCCGCCTATCGCGCGATGGGGGTGCCGGTCTACTCCTCGGCGGTGTTCAACTTCGTCCCACGGACGGCCCTCGAGTTCTTCCGGGCGCTCGAGACCGGCGACGAGGCGACGACGGGGCGACTGCTCGACGCCTTCTTCCTGCCGCTGATCGAGCTCCGCGGCCGCGTACCGGGCTACGCCGTCAGCCTGGTCAAGGCGGGCTGCCGGATCGTGGGCCGCGACGCGGGCCCCGTGCGGCCTCCGCTGGTGGACCTCGAGCCCGACGAGGTCGAGCGGCTCGCCGCGCTCGTCCAGGCGCTCGGGCCGCAGTCGTGACGGCCTCCGCGAACCAGGCGCCGCCGCTCGCCGCCGCCGTGGCGAAGGTCCGCCGCCGCGTACTGCCGCTGCTGGTGGTGATGTTCGTCGTCAACTACCTCGACCGCGTCAACGTCGGCTTCATCAAGGCACCGCTCGCCACCGCGCTGGGGATCGACGCGGCGGCCTTCGGCTTCGGCGCGGGGCTGTTCTTCATCGGCTACCTGCTCTTCGAGGTGCCCTCCAACCTCGCGCTCGAGCGGTTCGGCGGCCGGGTCTGGCTCGCGCGGATCGCGATCTCGTGGGGCCTCGTCGCCGCGGCGATGGCGATGGTGCAGACCGAGTGGCAGTTTTACGCCGGGCGGTTCGTGCTCGGAGCGGCCGAGGCCGGCTTCTTCCCCGGCGTCGTCTACTACCTCACCCGCTGGCTCCCGCAGCGGGAGCGGGGCCGGGCGATGGCGGTGTTTCTCTCGGGCTCCGCCATCGCCTCGATCCTCTCGGGGCCGCTGGCCGGGCTGCTGATGCGGATCGAGGGGCTCGGGCTCGCCGGCTGGCAGTGGATGCTCGTGATCGAGGGCCTCGCGTCGGTGGTGGTCGGCGTGGCCGCGGGCTGGTGGCTCGACGCCCATCCGGGCGACGCCCGCTGGCTCACCGCGGCCGAGCGGGAGGCGCTCGACGACGCGATCGCCCGCGACGCGGCCACCGCCCGTCGCGATCGGCCGCGGCTCGTCGACCTGCTCCGCGATCCGCAGGTGCCGCTCTTCTGCGGCGTCTACTTCGCGATCCAGCTCACGATCTATGCCGTCACCTTCTGGCTGCCGAGCATCATCCGCGAGCAGGGGGGCCTCTCCGATCTGGAGGTGGGCCTGCTCAACTCCGTGCCCTGGCTCGTGTCGATCGTCGGCATGGTCGCCGCGGCGCGGGCGGCCGAGCGCTGGCCGCACCAGCAGGCCTGGGTCGCGGTGGCGCTCGTGGTCGCCGCGACCGGCATGGCCGTGGCCACGACGGGCGGCCCGGTGGTGGCCTACGCGGCGATCTGCTTCGCGGCCCTCGGCTTCAAGGCGGCGGCGGCGCTCTTCTGGCCGATCCCCCAGGGCTACCTCGACCCCCGGGTCGCCGCGGCGGGCATCGCCCTGGTCAACTCCGTGGGCAACCTCGGCGGCTTCGTGGCTCCGACGGTGTTCGGACTGCTCGAACGACACACGGGGTCGATTCGCGGCGGCCTGCTCGGGCTCGCCGCCGCCTCGGCCATCACCGCGGGGCTCGTGTTTCTCACCCGCGGCCGCCCGCTGTCCCCTGCGGCAGGAGCTTCGATCCCATGACGCACCGCGCCGACATCGCCGCCGCCGACACGCCCGTGGTCACATCGCTCCGGGTCGTCCCGGTGGCCGGCCACGACAGCATGCTCCTCAATCTGAGCGGCGCCCACGGACCGCTGTTCACGAGGAACGTCGTCGTGGCCGAAGACTCCGCCGGCCACGTCGGCCTCGGCGAGGTGCCCGGCGGGGAGCCGATCCGCCGCACCCTCGACGACGCCCGCTCCCTGGTCGTCGGCCGTCGGGTGGGCGAGGTCGACCGGGTGCTCGCCGCCATGACGGCCGCGTTCGCCGACCGCGACGCGGCGGGCCGCGGCTCGCAGACCTACGACCAGCGGGTGGCGATCCACGCCGTCACGGCGGTGGAGTCGGCGCTGCTCGATCTGCTCGGCCGCCACCTCGGCCAGCCGGTGGCCGCGCTGCTCGGCGACGGCGTGGTCCGCCGCCACGTGCCGATGCTCGGCTACCTGTTCTTCGTCGGGGATCGCGCGGCGACCGCACTGGCCTACCGGAATGAGGCCGGCTCGGCCGTCGCCTGGCATCGGCTGCGCAACGAGGCCGCGCTCACCGCCGACGCCCTCGTGCGGCAGGCCGAGGCCGTCCGCGACCGCTACGGCTTCGCCGACTTCAAGCTCAAGGGGGGCGTGTTCGCGGCGGACCGCGAGGCCGACGCGGTGCGGGCCCTGAAGCGACGCTTCCCCGACGCCCGGATCACGCTGGACCCCAACGGCTGCTGGAGCCTCGCCGAGGCGGTCGCCACCTGCCGCGGCCTGACCGACGTGCTCGCCTACGCCGAGGATCCGTGCGGCGCCGAGGGGGGCTTCTCGGGCCGGGAGATCCTCGCCGAGTTTCGGGCCGCCACGGGCATGCCGACCGCGACCAACATGGTGGCCACCGACTGGCGGCAGCTGCGGCACGCCCTCGCGCTGGGCGCCGTCGACATTCCCCTCGCCGACCCGCACTTCTGGACGATGCAGGGCTCGGTCCGCGTCGCCGAGACCTGCCGCGATCACGGCCTCACCTGGGGCTCGCACTCCAACAATCACTTCGACATTTCGC
>JBIIMU010000346.1:0-3640 GCA_044337845.1 Pirellulales bacterium
AGTTTGGGAGCGTTCCTGCGTCCCTCGTCCGGACCTTGATATGGGAACGATAGGCCCGAGGCCGGATTCTGCGAGCCGCGCGGGGTCTGCCAGGAGTACGATTCGGCGGTCCGCCGGCCAAAAACAGCCGGGACACTTTGCTCCGATCGAGGCAGAGGCTACGATCTGCACGCGGGGGCCCGGTAACGTCCACGTCTTCTGTGCACGTGGATGAATCTCGTTTTCTTCGGAGGTGAATAAATGATTTGCGCGACCATGCTCGCGGCGGCCATGCCGTCGCTTTCGGTTTTCCAATACAACGCGGTTGACAACATCTTTTCGATGACCGTCGCCACCATGGGTGCGGCGGCCCTGTTCCTGTTCCTGTCACGGGCGAACGTCGATCCGGAATACCGTCCGGCCCTGACGGTCTCGGGGCTCGTGGTGGCGATCGCCTGCTACCACTACTTCATGATCCGCCACAGCTGGCACGACGCCTACAAGCTCGCGGAGGGCGGGGCCGGGTACGTCGGCACCGGTGCGGCCTTCAACGACTTTTACCGCTATGCCGACTGGATCCTGACCGTGCCGCTGCTGATGGTGGAACTCGTGGCCGTGCTGCGGCTGCCCGCGGCGAAGGCCACGAGCCTGCTGACCCGGCTCGTGATCGCCGCGGCGCTCATGATCGCGCTGGGCTACCCGGGCGAGGTGATCGCCGATCCCGCCCGCTGGACCGAGCGGGTGATCTGGGGCGGCCTGTCGTCGATCCCGTTCTTCTACATCCTCTACATCCTCTGGACCGAACTCACCAACTCGCTCGACACGCAGCCGCCCGCGGCTCGCACACTGCTCGAGATCGCCCGGCTGGTCATCCTCGTCACGTGGGCGGTGTATCCGATCGCCTACGCGCTCGGTGGCACGCCGGACGCGCTCCGGGCGAAGGCCGGGCTCGCCGATGCTGCGGGGGGGATTTCCGGTGCCAATGGCATCGCCGCCCTCCAGATCGGCTACGCGATTGCCGACATGACCGCGAAGGCGGGCTTCGGCGTGTTGATCTACCTGATCGCTCGGGCCAAGAGCAAGCGGGCGCCGGGCGACGCGGCCTACGCGTGAGCCGCCCGACCTCTCAGCCACGAGAGCGATGACATGCACGCGGCCTCGATCACCTTGCTCTGTTGGGCAGTCATCGGGGCCGCGTGTCTTTTTCCAGCCGCCGCGGCCGTTCCGGTCGGCGGCGTGCTGGCGCTGCTGGTCGCGGTGGTCGGCCTGCCCCACGGGGCGGCCGACCACCGGTTCGCCAGGCCGCGACTGGAACCGCTCCTCGGCCCGGTGTGGTCGGTTGCGTTTCTGGCGGGGTATCTGGCGATTGCCGGGCTGATCGTGCTCGGCTGGTTCGTCGCGCCGACCGTCACGATTCTCGTCTTCTTCCTGGCTTCGGCCTGGCATTTCGGCCAGGAGGAGCCCGGCGTGGCGGTCGGCACGAGCCTCGCACGACGGCTCCAGCCGGCCTTCCGCCTGGCCCGCGGCGGCCTGGTGATCTGGATACCCGTCGCCTTTCAGACCGCCGAGGTGGTGCGGATTCTGTCGCTGACCGCCCCGCGGGAGTCCGGGCCCGACATCCAACGGGCCGTCGAGGCGCTCGTGGTCTGCTCGTGGGTGATGCTCGCGATCGCGGCGGTTGCGTGGGGCTGGCAGGCGCTGACGGCGCTCGCACGCTCGGGACGCAGGCGGAGGGTGCTGCTCCTCGACAGCCTCCTCGTCGCGTCGTTCGTGCCGCTGTTCGCGTGGACGAACCCCGTCGTGGGCTTCCTCGTCTACTTCTGCGGCTGGCACTCCGCCCGCGGCCTGCGCTGCCTGCGGCGGGAGCTGGGCGAAAGCTGGCCGCAGCTGGCGGTGAGCCTCGCGCCGCTGACGGCCGCGGCGATCGGCCTCGTCGCACTGGCGACCGTTCTCGTGCTGCGGGCTCCAACCTGGAACGACACGCTGATCCGGGCCACCTTCATCGGCCTGAGCGCCGTCGCCCTGCCCCATCTGGTGCTCCACGGCGCCGGCCCTTTGATCGACCGACTGGGCCGCGATCGCGCCGCTCGGACGATCGAACTGGGGAGTGCCGCATGAGCCGCCCCGGGACGTTCGACCACGTGCTCGTCGGCGGCGGCCTGCAGGGCTGCCTGCTCGCGCACGCGATCGCGCATCACCGCCCCGAGGCTCGGGTCCTGCTCGTCGAGCGCGGGAACGACCTCTGCGGCAACCACACCTGGTCGTTCCACGAGTCGGACATTCCGGAGCAGGCCCGCGTCTGGTTTGATCCGCTGGTCGCCCACCGGTGGCCGGGATACCTCGTCAGGTTTCCGGGGCTGTCCCGCCGGGTGACGATTCCCTACGCCACGATCTCGGCCGACCGGCTCCGCGAGGCCACGCGACGGTTGGCCGCCGGCGCCGAGCGGCAGCCCGGCGGCACGCTCGTCATTCGCTGCGGCGCGGCCTGCGAGATCCTCTCGCCCACCCGCGTGAGGCTCGCCGACGGCTCCGAGATCGACACCGCGACGGTCATCGACTGCCGCGGGCGGGCGGCTTCGCCTGCCCCGCCGCCGGCCGCCGGATACCAGTCGTTCATCGGCCACGAGTTTCGGGTCGCGGGCCGCTGGCCGGCGGCGGAGCCGACCGTGATGGATGTCCCCGCGGATCAGGCGGATGGCTTCGAGTTTCTCTATGAGCTGCCGTTCGGTCCCGATCGCGTGCTGCTCGAATACACCCGCTTCAGCGCGGAGCCGACGTGCGACGACGCGCGGGCGGAGGCGTTGATCGCCGCGCGACTCGCCGAGGCCGGCGCCGACGTCGCCGAACGGGTGCGGACCGAGCGGGGATGCCTGCCCATGCCCTACGCGGCCCCCGCCAAACCCCACGGCGCGTCGATCGCCGGCGGGTATGCGGGGGGCTGGTATCACGCCGCCACCGGCTACTCGATGCCGCTGGCAGTCCGCTTCGCCGACATCGTCGCCCGCGCGGCCCCCGAGCGGCTCGCCGACGAACTCGCCTCCGCGGCGGCCGACGATTCGCTGCGCCGCGGATTCGCCCGCTTCCTCAACCGCCTGCTGTTCTGCCTGGTGACGCCTCGCGACCGCTGGAAGATCTTCCGACGGTTCTACCGGGTGCTGTCCGAGGACCGCATCGCGAGGTTCTACGCGCACCGGTTCACGATCTCCGACGCGGCCCGGATCGTCATCGGACGGCCGCCGAGCGGCCTGGCGCCGATGCGCTTCGCCAGGTCTTTTCTTTCTCCAGCAGGCCCGGGGCTGACATGATCACCAACCCGCTCGGTTTCGCAGGCCGCGATCACCAGACGGCCCGCACGCGGCACGGCTGGTCGAAGGCGCTGCAACTCGCCCCCGACCTCTACCCCGGCGTCGGCGGCAAGCGGTTCCGGGCCACCCTGCTGCAGCGGGCCTACGAGTTCGCCGGCGGGCAGGGCGACGCGCCGGCCTTGATCATCGACGCGGTCGAAATGCTGCATGCCGGATCGCTCGTGCTCGATGACTTCGAAGACGGCTCGCTGACGCGACGCAATCAGCCCGCCCTCCACCGCGTGGTCGGCCCGGCCCGCGCGGTCAACGCCGGCAACTGGATGTATTTCCGGGCCCTGGAACTCGCCGGTGCCGCC
>JBIIMU010000192.1:0-5461 GCA_044337845.1 Pirellulales bacterium
CTGGCCGTGCAGGGCCACGAGCCGCTTGTGACGCGCATACATCCGGTCGCACGTGGCGGCCGCGGCCGGCCGCGGCACGAACCGCCGCGCCCCGTCGGTGGCGTGGCCGGCGAGGAACGCCTGCCAGTCGCTGCGGCCGCCGGCGAGCCGCTGATCGCGAAACTTCGCCATCAGCGCCGCGCCCCACGCCGTGCCCTCCACCGCGCCGGCGAGGATCACGACCGGCACGTGAAACGCGTCGGCGAGCAGCTGGCCCAGTTCGGGCGTCTTGGTGAGCCCGCCGGAGAGCACGATCTCCTGCCGCGGGAAGCCCTGCGCATCGAGCCCCTCGCTCCCCATCCGCAGGTTGAAGATCGTGGCCAGGAGCATCGCCTTGGCGACGTTGCCGGGCGTGGCGCTGGAGTGGTCGAGGCCGATCACCAGCGCCGTGCCGCCGCGGGACACGCCCGCCCCCGGCTCGTCGTCCATGAAGGGCAGCGCCTGCAGGCCCCCGCAGTCGTCCGGGGCGGCCAGCAGCTGCGGGATCACCGCCGCGAACGCGTCGCCCTGGCCGCTCGGACCCTTGCCGAGCAGCTCCACGACCGCGTTCATGGCCGTGGTGCCGTTCCGCAGCCAGACCATGTTGATCGGCTTGCCGTCGGGCGCGCAGAAGTGGTCGATCGCGCGATCGACGCCCGCGAAGGCCCGGTCGCCCACGGCGTTGGCCACCACGCTCGTGCCGAAGCTCATCGCCACCGTGCCGGCCGCCGCGATCAGCGATCCGGTCAGGGCCGCGGGCTGGTCTCCCTCCGCCGGCGCCACGGGAATGCCCTCCGGCAGGCCGAGCAGCGCCGCCCCGCGGGCGGCGAGCGTGCCGCCGTCCTCCCCGGCGCGACGCACCTCGGGCAGGAGGTCCCGCAGCGGCTTCACGCCGGCCGGCGCGCCGGTGCGGGCCACGAGGGCGTCGAAGTCGGCCAGCCGCTTCGAGTCGTAGTCGAGCGTGGCCTGGTCGATCGGAAACATCCCGGCGGCGTCGCCGATCCCGAGCGTCCAGCCGCCGGTGAGCACGTGGGCGATCCAGCCCGAGGGCGTCGTGATCCGCCAGGTGTGGGCCGCCTTCTCGGGCTGGTTGCGGATCGTCCACAGCCAGCGGGCGGCGGTCATCCGCTTGGGCACCTTGGCGTGGAGCGCCGCGGTGAGCTCGTGCCCCTCGGCCTCGTTGCGGGCGTCGCACCACAGCCGCGCGGCGGAGAGCGGCACGCCCGCCTGGTCGACGAGCACCTCACCGTGCATCTGCCCCGAGATCCCGATCGTCCGCACCTCCGGCTCGACGCCGCTCGCCGCGAGCCGCTTCCGCAGCGCGAGCATGGCGTCGCCGAGCGCCCGCTCCCAGTCGGCGGGCCGCTGCTCCTGGCACTCCTCGGGGAGGCCCGGCACCATGCCATAGTCGCCGGCGCCGGCGGCGAGGATCCGCATCGCCTCGTCGGTGAAGATCACCGACAGGCCCTGCGTGCCGATGTCGATGCCGAGATAGCCCTGGGTCTTCATGCGCTGAGTTCCTGGAGACGGGAGAGCGGGTGCGACGCCGCCCATCCTTGCCGTCCCACTCGGCCGCGTCCAGACGCCGACCGGCAACGCCCCGCCGGCACGCCGCGGCGCCGGGCCTCAGCCGTCCCAGCGAACCGCCGCCGTCGCCCCGTGCCCCTTCGTGCCGCAGAGCGACACCTCGATGCCGAGGTTCCGGGCCACCGCCGCCTTGAGCAAGGCCGCGCGGTCGGCCCCGGCCGCGTCCTTCGCATACGCGACGTGCACGTGGTTGGCCTTGTGACGGGCCATCATCTGGTCGCGGGACACGCCGTAGGTCACGGCGTGCATGATCGGCCACTGCTTCGTGGTCGCCTCGAGCCGGCGGCGGGTCTCCTCGGCGGGCAGCGGCACCACCTCGGCCCGGCCGATGTCCATGCAGAGCTTCTCCTGCCCGCCCGTGCCGTCGACCCAGATCCGGCTCCAGACGATCTCGCCCGGCTTGCTCACGCCGGCGAGCGTGCTGCCGCCGAGCCGGAAATACATCGGCGGCTGCCGGAAGCCCTCGGCCCCCTTCCAGCCCCTCACGAAGTGCGCGGGGGGCGCGCCGCCGGAGATCTCGAACACCCACACCCACTGGTCGGTGGACCGCGACTGGTCCCAGTCGCCCCAGCGGATGTCGTGGAGCGTGTTCTCGACCGGCTCGCCGAGCGCCGCGTGCACCCGCGCGGTGAGCAGGCCGTCGAGCCCCGCGCACTCGTCAACCTCGTTGAAGTGGACGAGCGGCCGGCCCTTGAAGAGCACCCGGGAGGAGCCCTCCGCCGTGACCGGCGGCCGCTTGGAGTCGTTGAGCATGCCCTCCACGAGATCGCTCGCCGGGAGCAGGTCCTTGAGGCCCTGCTGGTACTGGATGCCGACGAGATCGCAGCCGTAGCGGTCGGCGATCCGCAGCGCGGCCACGTACATCCGGCACTGCAGCAGCACCTGCTGCCGCGTGAGGTCGGTGGCCTCGTCGCGGCCGAAGTGGAACCGCATGCCCGCCTGCTCGAGCCAGCGGAACACCGCGCGGCCCTCGGCCTCGCTCGTCCGCATCGTCTCGTGGTAGAGCGCGCTCTGGCTGAGCCGCTCCTTGAACACGCCCGTCGCGTGCAGCAGCCGGTCGGGGATGATCGCGTTCTCCATCCCCATGCAGCCCTCGTCGAACACGCCCATCAGGGCCTTCTGCACGCGGAGCTCGTCGGCGAGCGCCGCCGCCCGGGTGGCGAGGTCGCGGGGGATGCGGACCTTCTCGAGCGGCACCACGTGGCTCGTGTCGTGATGGATCGTCCGCGTGTCGAGCCACGCCGCGAGGTGCCGCTCGAAGCTCGGGCTCGCGAAGTCGTCGGCCCAGATCGTCGCGTAGGGCACGCCCGCCTTGGTGAGCGATCCGTTGAGGTTGAGCATGCCCACGAGGCCCGGCCACTGGCCCGACCAGTTGGCGGCGGTGAGGATCGGCCCGCGGTGGGTCGTGAGGCCGGGCAGCACGTGGTTGGAATACTGCCAGACCGCCTCGGCCACCACGAGCGGCGCGTCGGGATCGATGCCTGCGAACACGTCGAGGCCCTCGCGGCAGCTGGCGATGAAGCCGTGGCCGCGGCCGCGCGCCGCGGCGTGGCCCCGCGCCAGCTTCCAGCCCGCCCGCGCGAACGCCGCGGCGAGCGCCTTCTCCATCGCCTGCTGCGCCGGCCAGCAGACGCGGTTGGCCTCCTCGCGGAGATCGCCGCTGGCGACGAGCACGGCGGTTCGCGCGGCGGCACGGCGGGCGATGACGGCTGATGGGGCCATGGTTTTCGGGCTCATCCGGTGGAATCGACGGATCGCGGCCAACTATACTCCTGCGACCGGGTTTTCATCCCTTCGCCCCGAAGTCACCCACGGCATGGCTCTCCGCCACGAGTTTCGCGCGATCGCCCTCGTGCTGGCGGCCGCCTCGCTCGCCGCGGCGGAGGACCCGGGCCGGCTGGCCGACTTCGGCCGCTGGGTGATCGCCGCCGACTATGCCCGCGACGGCCGCACGCTCGTCACCGCCGGGGGCGACAGTCTGCTCTACCGGCCCGGCGACGTGGTGGCGTGGAACGTCGCCGATGGCGCGCGGATCGGAGAGTTCGTCGGCCACCCGACGTCGGTGTGGGCCGCGCGGCTCTCGCCCGACGGCACGCTCCTGGCGACCGCCGGGTACGACGGGCTCGTGCGGGTCTGGGACGTCGCCACGCGGCAGCCGAAGCACGATCTCACCAGGCACAAGGGCTGGGTCCGCGGGCTGGCCTTTTCGCCCGACGGCACCCGGCTGGCGTCCGCGGGCGAGGACGGCAGCGTGGTGCTCTGGGACGTCGCCACCGGCGCCGAGATCAAGGCGCTCGCCGCGCACGAGGGCGGGGCCGCCTGCGTGGCCTTCGCGGCCGACGGGCAGACCCTCGCCAGCGGCGGCGGCGACAAGCTCGTGAAGCTCTGGCATGCGGGCGACGGCTCCGAGCGGGCCCGGCTCGAGGGGCACGGCGACCTCGTGTGGGCGGTGGCGTTCACGCCCGACGGCGGCACGCTCGCCAGCGGCGGCGCCGACCGGACGATCCGGCTCTGGTCCCCGGCCGACGGCAAGCCCAAGGCCACGCTCACCGGCCACAAGGACTGGGTGACGTCGCTCGCGTTTTCGGGCGACGGCGGGCGGCTCGTCAGCGGCGGCATCGACGGGAGCGTGAAGCTCTGGGACGTCGCCGCCGCGGGCGAGCAGGAAGGCCCGGCCAAGGCCGGGTCGAGCGTCTGGACGGTCGCGTTCGTGCCCGGCGGGACTTCGCTCTTCGTCGGCACGCACTCCGGTCCGCGACTGACCGCCGCGCCCGCGCCGAAGCTCCTTCCCGCCCCGCCGCAGCCGGTGGCCCCGCCGGCAGCGGCCGCCCCGGCGACCCCGGCAGCCGCCGCGCCGCTTCCCATCGTGCCCCGCGAGTTCACGAGCATGGCCGGGGCATCGGCCGCGCTGGCCGCCGACGGCACGGTGACCATCTCCGGCTCGCTGGCCAAGGACACCTACACGCTCAAGGCCGTCGTGCCGGGCGAGCGTCCGGCGGCCGCGATCCGCCTCGAGGTGCTCACCGACGACGCCCTGCCGCAGAAGGGGCCGGGACGAGCCGGCAACGGCAACTTCGTGCTCAGCACGTTCGCCGTGCTCGCGGATCCGCCCGGTGGCGGGTCGCCGGCGCCGGTGCGGTTCGCCGCCGCGAAGGCCGACTTCGAGCAGGCGAAGTACGGCGTGGCCGCGGCCATCGACGACACCGCGGCCACGGGCTGGGCCGTCGGCGGCGGCATCGGGAAGCCCCACGAGGCGACGTTCGTGGTGCACCCCGACACGCCCCTCCCGGCCGGGGCGGCCGTCACGATCACGCTCGACCAGCAGTACGCCGACGGCCAGCACGCGCTCGGCAAGTTCCGCCTGTCGATCGTGCCCGCACCGGCGGGCCCGTAGCCCCGCCGCTCCTGTCCGCATCCCGCTCTCCTCCGAGGTGCCTTCGATGATTCGCCCGTCCGCCCGATCGCCGTGGCTGGTCGCCCTTGCCGGCGGCATCGCCGGGGTCCTCGTCGCCACCACGCTCATGCCCGCGGACCGCGTGGCGGCCACCACCGCGCTCTCCGAGGAGTCGTTCGCGGTGTGCACGGCGCCGATCGACGGCGCCGTCGAGGGCTTCTTCATCCTCGACTTCGAGACGGGCGACCTGACCGGAGGCGTGCTCAACCAGAGCACGTCGAAGTTCGGCGTCTCCTACCGCCACAACGTGCTCAAGGACCTCGGCTTCCGGGCCGGCAAGGTGAAGAACCCGAAGTTCCTGCTCGTGCCGGGGCTGGCGTCGTTCGCCGGGGCCGGCGCCGCCCGCATGGCGCAGTCGGTGCTCTACGTCACCGATGCGGCGACGGGCGTGACCGTCGCCTA
>JBIIMU010000193.1:0-5453 GCA_044337845.1 Pirellulales bacterium
ACCCGGGCCTGACTCTCACCGGGACCGACTTCGCCAACTTCAACCAGGACCTCACCGGCAACCTGTCGGTGAATCTCGACGCGTCGGTCGGCATCCAGAACCTGTTCCTCGGCGACACGGCGCAGTCGTCCGGCACGTTCAACACGACCACGATCAGCACGGCCAATGGGAGCGCGCTGACGTTCAACGGCGCCGCCAGCTTCAGCATCCTCAGCATGGTCGGCGGCGTGGACGCGGGGACCGAGAACGTCATCGCCCCGAACATCGCCCTCACCTCGGGCACGCTCGAGTTCCGCAACAACCTCACGTCCGGTGGCGGTGCCAACGGCCGGTTCAATCTGGCCCTGCTCGGCAACGTGACGTCGGGCACGACGGGCGGGCACATCCTGCGATTCACCTACTCCGGCAACTCGACGGGTGCGTTGACGACCGACTTCCGCGGCAACATCACCGACGGCCCCGGCGTCGTGAGCATCTTCTTCCGCAAGGACAACAACACGACGGGCACGCGGCTGCTGAAACTCTCCGGCACGGGCAACGCCTTCAGCGGCGTGATCGACTTCCGGGGTGGCATCAACTCCGTCCTCGAGGCGAGCCCGGCCTCCGGCACGAACGGCGCCCTCGGCACCGGACGCATCGATCTTGGAATCAGTGGCTCGGCCGCCACGCTGAACCTCGGCGGATCGCCATCCACCGTGACAGAGGTGAACGGCATCAACATCGCCGGCACCGGCGCCAGGCGGATCGCGGCAATCGGGGCGGGGAACCGCATCCTCTCCGGCACGGTCAACCAGTCCACCTCGGGCGGCCTGACCCTCGCCTGCACGGCCGCCGGTGACCTCACCATGAGCAACGTGATCAGCGGCAACGGCCCGATCACCGTCAGCAGCACGGGCTCCGGCAAGGTGATCTTCAGCGGCAACAACACTCACACGGGCTCCGTCGCCGTGTCGGCCGGCGGCTTTCAGCTTGATGGGTCGCTCAACCCAGCATCGATCCTCTCCGTCGCGGGTGCGGGGTTCCTGGGCGGCTCCGGCACCGCCAGCGGCACCGCCACGATCGGTGGCACGCTCAATCCCGGAGCAGTCTCGCCGGGCGTGCTCTCGTTTGGCTCGCTCGCCCTCACGTCCACGAGCACCGTCGTCATCGACCTGCTCAATCCCGGGATTCGTGGCACCGACTACGACGGCGTCTCGGTCACGAATGCCGGCGGCCTGACGTACGGCGGCACGATGTCGCTGGCCTTCGGCGGCGGGGCGGTGCCCGACAACACCACGTTCAACGTCTTCAGCTTCACGGGCTCGCCCTCGGGTTCGTTCGGGCAGGTCGCGTCCACCGGCTTCTACGCCGGCACCTGGACCGACAACCTCGACGGCACCTACTCGCTCGCGAAGGACGCCCAGACGCTGACGTTCTCGCAGGCGACCGGCCTGATCACCATCGTGCCGGAGCCGACCACCGCCGTCGCGATCGGCGCAGGCATCGCGCTGATCGCGGTCTGCCGCCGGCCGCGGCGGTCGGCCGGGGGGCCAGCCGCCTTCACGCTCGTGGAACTGCTCGTGGTGATCGCGATCATCGCCACCCTGATCGGCCTGCTCCTGCCAGCCGTGCAGAGCGCCCGCGAAAGCGCCCGCCGGTCGTCGTGCTCCAACAACCTCAAGCAGATCGCGCTCGGGATGGATCTCTACGAGAGCGCCAAGAAGGCTTTTCCGGCCGGGCGGGAGGGCAGCGACGGGGGGTGCCCCGTGCAGCCGGCGATGGGTAAGAACACCAGTGCGTTCGTTCAGATCCTGCCCTTCATCGAGCAGAAGGGCCTCCACGACGCCTACACGCAGGCTGCCGCTGCCACGCCCGTCGAGGGAAACATCCCGGGCGTCTTCGCCGTGCAGATCTTCAGCCAGTCGCCGACCACCTTTCGCTGCCCATCGACGACGGGGCTGTTTTCGGGGACGAACATGACCGGCCCCCAGCCCGAGGTTGGGTACGGCAGCTATGCGATGTGCCAGGGCCATCAGGGTCCAACCTACGGCATCGCGTGTGCGGTCAAGAGCCTCAATACGGGCATGGCGCTCTACGTCACCCGCATCAAGCGAAAGGAGATCGTCGACGGCACGACGAAAACCCTGCTAATCGGCGAGGTCCAGGATGTGACCACGCCACCCAACAAGTTTTGGTTCGCCAACCGCCACCTGGACTCGATGCGGAGCACCGACAACCCGATCAACACGCCGTGGGGCTCGGGAGTTGTCCTGCCGCCGGAACGCGGGGGCGCGAACGGCGCTTTTGGCAGCAAGCACCGCGGTGGCTCGCAGTTCGCGTCGGTCGATGGGAGCGTTCGCTTCGTCGACGAGGCGATCGATCTCACGCTCTACCGCCTGCTCGGGCAGCGGGCATCGAATCAGGCGAAGGCGACGCCGTGACGCAGCACCCGCGCGATCTCACGATGCGGGCGACCATGCGTGTCGCGGCGTGGCGACTCATGCTCGGAGTCGCCTCCGTGCCGCTCGTGGGCTGCGACAGCGGACCCCGGATCGTGCCCGCCTCCGGTCAGGTGCTGATGAACGGCAAGCCCCTCACCGGCTATCCCGGCTTCGTGCGGGTGGTGCCGAAGGGATTCCGCGCTGCCACCGGGCGGATCGACCCGGCCGATGGCCGCTTCTCGCTCACCACGTACACCACGAACGACGGCTGCCTCGAGGGCTCACACCCGGCGTCGGTGATCGTCAATCAGACCGTCGGGAACCGCCTCTTTTGGATCGTGCCCGAGACGTATGGCAACGACGCCACGTCGGGCCTGAAGCTGGAGATTTCGGGGTCGACGTCGGGTCTCGAGCTGAACCTCGAAGGCAAGCTCACTCCCGCGCCCGCACCGACCGAGGCGGAGCGTCGTCTGCAGGAAGCGGGCTGACGGGCATCGCACGCCCACGGAGCGGGCGCCTCGCGCGGGATCAGCCCGCGGCCTCGAGCCTTTCCCAGCGGGCGTAGGCCTCGGTGAGCCGCGCCTGCGCCGCATCGAGCCGCGCCTTGTCGGCGGCGAGTTCGTCGCCCGGCCGGCGGAAGTAGCCCTCGGCCGCCATCTCCGCGTGCACCGCCGCGATCTCGGCCTCCAGCCGCTCGATCGTCGCCGGCAGGCCGGCGAGTTCCTGCTGCTCCTTATAAGAAAGCTTCCGCTTCCCCGTGGCCGCGGCGGCCGTCGTCGCGGCATCCCGTGGACCGTCGGCCACGGCCCGCGGTCGATCCCCGGCCTTCTCCTCCGCGGCCGCGGCGCGTTGCCGCAGCCAGTCGGAGTAACCGCCGACCACCTCGCGGATCGCGTGGGCCGGCCGCCCCGGCCCGGCGGCCTGCGGCTCGAACACGAGCAGGCTCGTCACCACGTTGTCGAGAAACGCCCGGTCGTGGCTGACCACGAGCACCGTGCCCGTGAACTCCATCAGCCGTTCCTCGAGCAGTTCGAGCGTCTCGGCGTCGAGGTCGTTGGTCGGCTCATCGAGCACGATCAGGTTGGCGGGCTTGGCGAAGTGCCGGGCCAGAAGCACTCGGTTCCGCTCGCCGCCGGAGAGAAACTTCACCGGCTGCCGGGCCCGCTCCGCGTCGAACAGGAAGTCCTTGAGGTAGCCGAGCACGTGCCGCGGCTGGCCGTCGATCCGGATCGTCTCGGAGCCGTCGCTCACGTTGTCGGCCACGCTCTTCTCGTCGTCGAGCTGCTCGCGGAGCTGGTCGAAGAAGGCCACCTCGAGGTTCGTGCCGAGCCGCACCGTACCGGCGTCGGCCGCGAGCGCGCCGAGCAGGAGGCCGAGGAGCGTGCTCTTCCCCGCCCCGTTGGGGCCCACGATCCCGATCCGGTCGCCCCGCATCACCGTCAGCGAGAGGTCGGCGATGATCGGCCTCGCACCGCGGGCGAACGACACCCCGTCGAGCTCGGCCACGAGCGCGCCGCTCCGCTGGGCCTCCTGGATCGCGAGGCCCGCCCGGCCCTGCCGCTCGCGGCGGCCGGCCCGATCCCGCCGCATGGCCTCGAGCCGGCGCACGCGGCCCTCGTTGCGGGTGCGACGGGCCTTGATGCCGGTGCGGATCCACACCTCCTCCTCCGCGAGCTTCTTGTCGAAGAGCGCGGCCTGCTTCTCCTCGGCCGCGAGGGCCTGCTCCTTCCGCACCAGGAAGGTGTCGTAGTCGCACGACCAGTCGAACAGCCGGCCGCGGTCGATCTCCACGATCCGCGTCGCCATCCGGCGCAGGAACGCGCGGTCGTGGGTCACGAACAGGAGCGTGCCGCCCCAGCGGCCGAGAAACGTCTCCAGCCACTCGATGGCGTCGATGTCGAGGTGGTTGGTCGGCTCATCGAGGAGCAGCAGATCGGGGCCGGCCACGAGCGCCCGCGCCAACAGCACCCGCCGCTTCATGCCCGACGAGAGCCGGTCGAACGTCGCGGTGGGATCGAGCTCCATCCGCGAGAGGATCTGGTCGATCGCGTGCTCGCGTCGCCAGGCGAGGTCGTGCTCGTCGTCGGCGGCGGCGGCGGCCGGCAGCGACACCCCGTCGAGTCCGGTCGCGACGACGTCGCGGATCGTGCCGGCCACGCCCTGCGGCACGTCCTGCCGGAGCATCGCCACCCGCGTGCCCGGCGCGGCGATCACCTCGCCCGAGTCGGGGCGAAGGTCGCCGGTGAGCAGCCGCATGAGCGTGGTCTTGCCGGCGCCGTTGCGGCCGAGGAGGCCGATCCGCTGCCCCGCCTCCACGTGGCACGACACGCCGTCGAGCAGCGGCGGCCCGCGAAACCGCACCCGCACGTCGCGGAGGGTGACTAGCGGCATGGGTCGCCTCCGGCGGCGGCCGACGCCGGCCCCGCGAACCGCAGGCAGTGCCAGTCGCCGCGCACCGTGATGCGCGGAGCCGTCCCCAGCCGCTGCGCGAAGGCGGCCTCGACCGCCGCCACGTCGCCCGCGAGCAGGCCCGAGAGCACGAGCCAGCCCGCCGACCCGTCCGGGGCCCCGCGCCGCACGCGCTCGCAGAGGGCGTCGGCGTGCCGCACGAGCACGTCGGCCACGATGTTGGCCACCACGAGGTCATCCGGCGGCGTCCGTGACGGCAGCTCGGCCGACACCGTCACGCGATCGCCCACGCCGTTGCGGGCGGCGTTGGCTGCGATCGCCGCGTGCACGGAGCGGTCCACCTCGACCGCGTCCACGTGCGCGGCGCCGAGCACGGCGGCCGCGATGCCGAGGATGCCCGAGCCCGCGCCGAAGTCGAGCACGCGGCCCTCCGGCCGGCCGTGCGTGTCTCGCCAGTCGCGGATCGCCGCGAGGCACAGCTGCGTGGTCTCGTGGAGACCCGTGCCGAAGCCGGCGCCCGGCTCGATGAAGATGGTGGCGCCGAGGTCGTCGCGGCCCGCGGCTCCGGATTCCCAGGCAGGCCGCACGCTGCCGAAGCCCGCCACCTCGATCGGGGCGAACGAC
>JBIIMU010000194.1:0-5441 GCA_044337845.1 Pirellulales bacterium
CCGAGCCGGTCGTCGGCAGGCTCATGATCGTCGCCACCGTGCTGCCAGGGACGGTTCCGGTGGTGTTGAGCACGAGGTTGGCGGAGCCGTTGCCCCAGCGGAACGCCGACAGGCCGCGGAGGTCGAGCCTGGTGGTGCCCGACTGCGCCGTCGCGGCGCCGGAGCCCACGTTGAGGTTGCCCCCCGTCACCGCGAGGGCGCCATTGCGGAACGTGTTGGTCACCTGCGAGATGCCGCCACTGGTGAGGGTCATCGCGAGGCTGGCGACGGTCTGGCTGCCGCCACCGAAGTCGACGAGCGAACCGCCGGACGTGGTGGTGGAGGTCTGCAGCGACAGCGCCGCCGACGAAAGCAGCGCGCCGTTGCCGAGCGAGACCGTGCCGCTGCGGATGGCGGTGGCCCCGCTGTGGGAAACGGACCCGGTGATCGAGAAGTTGCCGGTGTTGAGGCTGAGCGAACCGGATCCGGCGATGGCACCGCCGAGCGCGAACGTGTTGGCCGCCACCCCGTTCTGCAGGGTCAACTGCCCGGCGGAGATCGTGATCGAACGGTTCGTCGTCAGGGTGGTCGTCGGAAAGGAGAAGCTCTGCAGGTTGGTGGTCGCGGTCACGTCGATCGGATTCGTCGCGTCGCCGAGTTGGCCATCGCGGGCGATCTGGACCGTGCCACCGCCGAACGAGTTCGTGCCCGTGTAGGTGAAGTCGGCGGGGTTGTATCGCGGCGAGTAGATGCCGTTGCCGGTCTTGCGGAGGCCCTGCGAGCCTGACAGCTGGGCATACATGAACAGGTTGCCGTTGGTGACGTTGATCAGCGGAACTCCGCTCGACACGGCCAGGTTGATCCAGTCGGTGGTCGCGGTCGTGGTGCCAATCACCACGTTGCCCGAGGCGGTCGTCTGGCTGAGGGTGCCCACCGTCACCGTGGTGTCGTCGAGCAGCACCGTGGGACCGGCGGTCGGGAAGACGACGGTCGTATCGACACCGTCGGGCACGAGGCCGCCGCTCCACGCGGTGCCGGTCGTCCAGGGAGTGGTGCCTGTCGTCGGCAGCCACGTGGACTGCGCCATGGCCGCGCCGCGATCGCCGCCGCCTGACACCATCACGGCCGCGATGGCCAGCGCGATGGACCGAATGGATGCTGATCGAACGACCATGGAACCCCTCCCTCTCGTGAACGGTTGCCTGCCGCATGAACGACAGCCGCGATACTGTAAGGCAAAACGGACCCCGGCATCTGTCGCATCAACGTGCGACAGCCACGGCCGGCGACGACCACCTCAGACGACAATGCCGTTGAATCGGCGATTCCGCGGCGTGGTGGCGGTGCCGGACGCCTGGAACCCGAAGCTCGTCGAGCCGCCGCCGGACACGGTCGAGTTCCACGCGGCGGCCGTGACGACGTAGCGGGAGCCCGTGCGGCTCACGAGGCTCGCGTTCCAGACGGTGGTGATCGTGGCGTCGAGGTCGAACTCGAGCGTCCAGCCCGAGATCGCGTCGGCCCCGGCGTTGGCGATCGTCAGCTCGCCGGTGAAGCCGTCCGTCCAGGCATTGGTCGGCACGTAGCCCACCGTGACCCCGCCGGGCGCCACGTAGCCGCCCCGGTCGAGCAGGTCGCCGGAGATGAACTCCGACAGGTCGAGCACGTCCACGACGCCGTCGTGGTTGAAATCGCCATCCGACCACACCGCCGCCGCGTTCGTGTCGAACGTGCCGCTCGTGATCACGTTGGCGGAGTCGAGCACGTCGATGGTGCCGTCCATGTTCGAGTCGCCCGCCGCGGCGAAGGCCACCGTCACGGTGCCGTTCCCGTTGTCGAGCCAGCCGACCGCGCGGCTCCGGCCCGCCGCGATCGCCGCGGCGGCCGCCGACGAGCGGATGCCGGTGGCGCCGTTCCAGTCGCCTGTGCCGCGGCCCTCGGCCAGCCGCTGCTGCACGGCGGTGGCGCCCGGGGCGAACGTCACGCCCCCCGCCCCGACGTCGATGCTGCCGGCCGCGGCGAGCGCGAGCGTGCCCGCCGCCGCCACGGCGGTGCCGACGTCGAACACGAGCGTCGCCCCGGAGCGGACGTCGACGGCGCCCGTCCCGAGCGCCGCGACGTCGCGGACGATCACGGTGCCCTCCTCGATCGTCACCCGGCCGCTCGAGGTGCTCGCCGCGGTCAGCACGAGCGTGCCGGCACCGCGCTTCACCAGCGGCGCCGTGCCCGACCTCGGCACCGAGTCGGTCTGCGTGAGGCCGGCGGCGACCGTCATCACGCCGGGCTCCTCGGCCCCCCCGCCGCTGGTCGCGTACTGCAGCTGCACCCAGTCGACCGTGGTGTTCGGGCCGAAGGCCACGTGGAGGAGCCCATCCTGCAGGAGCGACCGCTGCGCTGCCGAGAGCACGAGTTCGCGGGAGGTGGCGTTGGCGTCCACCGCCGACCAGCCGAGCGCCGAGGAGGACTGGCCGGTCGTCGAGTCGAGGTACACCAGATCGCTGCTCGTCGCGCCTCCCGTCGACTTCAGGCCCACGACCAGCTTCGCCCAGGTGACGGTCTCGCCCGGCGCCAGGGGAACCGAGAGCGTGGCCGGCGTGACGCGGTTGGCCGTGGGGGCGTCGAGGGGCTTCACGGCCCGGCCCGTCGCGGTCGCGATCTGGCTCGACCAGATCGCCGAGGCGGCGGTGGCGTCGGACCCGGTCGCGGCGGCGTAGCCGTCGAGGTCGCCCGCCCAGGCCTGCCGATTCGACTTCGGTGCCCACGCCGCGAGCGGGGAGACGGTGGGGACGACCGTGGGGGTCGCCTGGCCCGACCGCAGCGGCACCATCCACACCGCCAGCCGCTCGCTGGTCGCGCCGGTGAAGCGGATGGCGAGCTTGCACACGCCGCTGGTGCTCGCCTGCCCCGACGGGTTCGGCGACGTCGACAGCGGCAGCGCCTCCATCACGGTGAACGTGGCGTTGGTGCCGGCGAGGATCCTCAGCTGCAGCCGATTCGAGCCGATCGTCACGGTGGCCGTCGTGCCGTCGCCGCTGATCGCGATCTGGGATGCCCGGTTGGCATAGGCGACCGGCAGGTGCATGAACCAGTTGATCTGCGGGGCGGACGCCGCCGTCACCTCGTCCTGGACCAGCAGCGAGCCGTCGGTGCGGTCGAACAGGAAGCCCCGCTGCACGGACGAGACCCGCATCTTGGAGTACAGGTTCGTGAGCTCGACGACCCCGACCGACTGCAGGTCGGTCGCCAGGCTCTTCACGACCGGGGCGTAGGCCGGCTTGCCGGTGGCGTCCTTGTAGACCTGATCGGCGTTCAGGGCCCGCTCGTTGGCATCGCTCGACGAGAGGTAGTCGTTCGCGGCCGGGTTGATCACCAGCGTGTTCTGCCCTTCGGCCCGCTTGCGGTAGGCGCCGTAGTTCGTGCCGCCCACCTGCGCGATCGAATAGGAGTCGCGGCCGAGATCGGTGGCCCAGCGCTGGCCGAGGGCGTCGAACAGGAACGACCCGCCGTCGAGGTTCTCGTGCCCGTCGACCCCCTTGTAGCCCCCCTTGAACATCACGGCGCTCGACGTGGTCGTCCACGAGTCGCGCCACACGTTGACGTGCTCGCTCCAGGCGGTCTGGCCCGTCGTGCCCCACTGGCGGAGTGCGGGGTCGCCGTAGAACGACGCGTCGGTGCGGGCGACGGCGGCGCCCGGCGACACCACGGCCCCCGTCGCGGCGTCGCCACGCCGGTCGTACCAGAGCAGCGACCAGGGCGTGCGGAAGGAAAAGACCGTCTGGTTGCCGCTGGTCACGCCCCCGGTGACCACGGTCGTGGTGGTCGTGGAATCGACGCGATCGCGGACGACCTTGGCGACGTCGCCCCGGTTGAACCGGGCGGCCAGCCAGGTGAACCACGGGTCGCCGTTCTGCGACCAGTCGCCGTTGCCGAAGGGATAGGTGCCGTTGTTGCCGCTGCCGGTCACCGTCGTGGACATCCCCACGAGGTAGGTGGGCACCTGCTGAAAGCCCGGCTCCAGGGAGAGCGCGAAGTCGGTGCCGACCGCGTTCTGCAGGTTGGCCATCAGCCGGATCAGGTACAGGCCGCCGTAGCCGAGGTAGCCGGGGCCCTCGTGCCAGCCGCCGTTCTCGGCCCGGAAGTGCTGCATCGACGACTGCAGCACGGGCCAGCCCTTCGCGAGCAGCGTCTCCGCCTCGGCCTTGTAGTGCTCGGGCGCGAACGCCAGCGCCGCGCTCCCCACGCCCCCGATGCACACGAAGGCCCAGTTGCCGTACCACTGCGTCCAGTAGTTCCGGGCCGTGCAGGTGTCGATCGTGGGCTTGATGGCCAGCGTGTAGACGCGGTCGGCGATCTGCTTCCGTTCGGCGGCCGTGAACTTGTCGTACATCCAGTCGTAGCACACCGAGATGCCCTGCGAGACCATCGCGGCGCCCAGGAACTGTGAGCCCGTGTCCCAGGTCGTCCACTGGATGACGGCCTGGATCACCGCCTTGGCCTTGTCGAAGTATTTGAGGGCGTTGGCGTCGTTGCCCTCGACCGCGGTCCGCAGGGCGTAGGCGCCGGCCAGGAAGGTGAGGTTGTCCTCGAGCCCGGCGAGGATCGGCTGCGTGCCCCCCGCGGCGGCGGTCGGCGCGGTGGTGGCTGGCGTGTCGTCGGTGAGATAGAGGTCGGCCCGCGCGAGGATCGTGTCGTACCAGGTCTTGAAGGCGCCCCCCTGGGCCACGAGCGCCTTGGCGCGGGCGAGCATCTCCGGGCTGCTGAGGATCCGGTTTCGGCCGGTCGACATGCCGTTCAGGATGCCGGTCGTCGGCAGCGGGGTGGTCGCCCCCCAGGGCTCGATGGCCTCGGATCCGATCACGGCCACGGCCGACGACAGCGGCGTGGTCCAGCCCACCGCCCAGTGGTTGAAGCCCGCGTTCTCCTTGTGGAGCACCTCGAAGTAGTAGCGGCGGCCCTGGACGAGTTCGATGGCCGCCGAGGTCTGCGTCGCCGACGCGGTCCACGCGTAGGGGGCCGTGATCACCGACGTCCAGGCGATCCGGACGGCGTTGGCCGGCGAGGTGTCGGTCGAGAGCGAGAACTGCACGTCGTCGTTGCCGGCGACGGAGAAGACGTGCGGACCGGAGACCGTGGGGACGAGGAAGCCCCTGATGCGGGAGCCGTTGGCGTCGCCCACGTCCTGGCGGAGCGATTCGAGGCTCGTGATCATCTGCCGGAAGGCCGGGGCCCCGGCATAGGCGGCGCTCGACGTCAGGTCGGTGACCTTGCCGCCGCCGACCCCGGTCCACGTCTCCTGCAGCGCCATCCCGCGCTGGTCGGGCGTGGCGACCGCTCTCAGCCGGTCCTGCGGGATCACCTCCCGCGGCATCCCGGGGCTCGCCCACTCGAGCCGCACGCTGGCGGCGCCCGTGTTCTGGAAATACTCCAGCGTGATCGGCACGGCGACCCCGGCCCGGAGGGCGATC
>JBIIMU010000009.1:0-19498 GCA_044337845.1 Pirellulales bacterium
TGGCCCGCGGGATCGCCGCGCACCTCGGGATGCCCGCGGATCGGCCCGGGATCGTGCTCGAAGGGGGCGCGATCGAGACCGACGGCGCCGGCACGCTGCTCGCCAACGAACGGTGCGTGGTCGATCCGAAGCGGAACCCCGGCCTCGACCGCGGCGCGATGGAGGAGGCGCTGCGGAAGCATCTCGCGATCGACCGTGTGATCTGGGTCGGTGGCGACCTCGCCGGCGACGACACCGACGGCCACATCGACCAGCTCGCGCGGTTCGTGGCGCCGGGCCGCGTGCTCGCCGCCCGCCAGCCCGACCGGCTCGATCCGAACCACGCCTCGCTCGAGGCCAACCTCGCGACCCTGCGGGAGGCCACCGACGCCCGCGGCCGCCGGCTGGAGGTGGTCGCGGTCGACATCCCGGCGCGGTTCGCCTTCGAGGGCACGCAGCTCCCGGCGAGCCACCTCAACTATCTCGTGGGCAACGGCTTCGTGGCGGTGCCGGTGTTCGGCGGCTCCACCGACGAGCCGGCCCTGCGGACGCTCGCCGCCTGCTTTCCCGGCCGCACGATCGAGCCGTTCGACTGCGCGGCGCTGGTCCGGGGCCGCGGCGGCATCCACTGCGTGACGCGGGACGAGCCCGCGGTTCGCTCCGCCCGCTGAATCTCGCAGGTTTTCGGCCTTGCCCCGCCGCCGCCCGTGGGCGACCATGGGCGGCTGAAGACGATCGGCGAGGAGTGGTGCGATGCAGCAGATGGGCGAAGTGGCACAGGGGGCGGCGACGCTGCTGGCGCGGCTCATGCTCACGGCGGTGTTCGCCCACTCCGTGGCGACCAAGGTCATGCAGTTCTCCGCCACGGCGGCCTACATGCAGCAGGAAGGGGTGCCGGTGCCGAAGTTCGCGCTGTTCGCCGCGATCGGCCTGCTGCTGATCGGCTGCCTGACGCTGATCCTCGGCGCCTGGACGCGGATCGGGGCGATGTTTCTGCTCGTGTTCCTCGCCGCGGCCACCTTCTTCTTCCACGACTTCTGGCGGCTCGCCGATCCGGGCCAGCGGCAGCTGCAGATGTTCCAGTTCATGAAGAACGTGGCGATCGGCGGCGGCCTGCTCTCGCTCGCCGCCTTCGGCGGCGGACCATGGAGCGTGGATGGCTGGATCGCGCTGAAGCAGGAAGAGGCCGAGAGCTCCCCGAAGCCGCGGGCGACCGCGAAGACGACGTGAGCCACGCGCCGCGGCCGGCCGGGCTTCGGGTCGCGCGGCACCACCCCGGGGGATTCCGATGACCACGCCGATGCTCCTCGTGCGGGCGACCGCCTGCGTTGCGATCTGTGCCGCGGCCATCTGCCCGGCCGCCGACCAGCCGACGCCCTCCGGAGAAGCCGCGATGCCCATGCCCACCGTCGCTCCGTTCGGCACGCTGCCCGACGGTCGCGAGGCCAGCCTCTACACGCTCGAGGTGCCGGGGGGCTGGAAGACGACGATCACCGACTACGGTGCGATCGTGACCTCGTTCCTCGTGCCGCCGCGGGATCCCGCCGGCGAGCCCGTCGACGTGGTGCTCGGCTTCGACACGCTCGATGGGTACGTGCAGGGGCATCCGTATTTCGGGGCGATCTGCGGCCGCTATTCCAACCGCATCGCCGCCGGCCGCTTCGAGCTCGACGGCAAGGCGTTCACGCTCGCCACCAACAACGGCGCCAACCACCTCCACGGCGGCGTGAAGGGCTTCGACAAGCAGCTCTGGAAGGGCACGCCGAAGGCGACCGACCGGGGGCCGGCGGTGGAGTTCGAGCTCGTGTCGCCCGACGGCGACGAGGGCTACCCGGGTCGGCTCGCGGCCAAGGCCGTCTACACGCTCACGCCCGCCGGCGAGCTGATCGTGGAGATGACGGCCACCACCGACGCGGCCACGGTCGTGAACCTCGTGAACCATGCCTACTGGAACATGGCGGGCCACGGCTCAGGCTCGATCGCCACGCAGGAGCTCGCGGTCGACGCCGACGGCTACCTGCCGGTCGATGCGGGCGGTATCCCGACCGGCAGTTTCGCCCCGGTGCTCGGCACGCCCTTCGACTTCCGTCCCGAGCGGCAGCCCTGGGGCCGTTGCGGCCCGGCGATCGCCACGATCCCGCCGAACGCGGGCCCCGACGCGGCCACCGGCGTCGATCACTGCTATGCGGTCCGCGGCTGGCAGCCCGACGGCACGCTCCGCCGGGCGGCCATCTTCCGCGACCCGGCGAGCGGCCGCGCGGTCGAGGTGCTCTCCGATCAGCCGGGCGTGCAGGTCTACATGGGCGGGTTCCTCGACGGCACGCTGAAGGGGAAGGGCGGGGCCGTCTACGTCCGCAACGGCGGCCTGTGCCTCGAGACGCAGAAGTTTCCCGACAGCGTTCACCACCCCGAGTGGCCGAGCCCGCGGCTCGATCCCGGGCAGACGTACCGGCACACGATGGTGCATCGGTTCACGCGGTGAGCGCCGGCCGGGGCTCGAACTCGAGCGCGGAGTTGCCCGTGCCCAGCGAACCGGCGTGATCGCGTCAGCGCTTCGGCCTGCGGCCCGTCGGCTGCACGCCGGTGCCGGCCTCGTCGGGAAACCCGAGCGCGTGGATGCCCATGGCGGCCAGCCCGCCTGCGCGACCGAAGGAGAACGTGATCTCGTAGCCGCCCGTCGAGCCGGCGCGGCCCGCGCCCGCCCGCTTCGCCGCGTAGGTCTCGTTGCCCGCGCCCGAGACGCCCACGTAGTAGGTGCCCACGGTCGGGGCGGTGAAGGTGAGCAGGCTGTCGGGCGACCCGGCGGCATCGTCGTTGCTCGTGAGCTGCCTGCCGGCGGCGTTGAAGAGCCGCAGGACACTGTCGAGCGTGGAAGACGCGACGAGCGAGCGGGCGTCGACGTCGATGGTGATCGACTGGCCGGCGGCGAGCTTGATGCGGTAGAGATCGACGTCGCGCAGGCCCAGACTCCCGTCGCCGACGCGGGCGGCCAGGCGGATCGCGCCGCTCTCCTGGCGGGGAATCGCATACGCCTTGGCGATGGTGTCGCCGACGTCGCGGGCGGGCCGCACGACCGGCGGCGGGGGCAGCGGCGGCACGTCGCCCCGGATCGCACGAACCGCCGCGGCCGCGTCGAGAAGGCCCCCCGTGACGGTCTTGCCGGCCAGCGCCGCGAGGGGCCTGGTCGTGGAGAGGATCGCCCCGCGGATGGCCGTCGCCGAGGCGGCGGGGTTGGCGGTGGCCAGCAGGGCGATCGTGCCCGTCACGTGCGGCGCCGCCATCGAGGTGCCGCTGAAGGTGGCATAGCCGCCGCCCGGGACGGTGGAGCGGATCGCCGCGCCCGGGGCGGCGAGATCGACGTGAACCGGGCCGTAGGTGGCGAAGGCGGGCAGCCGGTTCGAGCGATTGGTCGCGGTCACCGCGATCACCGCGTCGAGATCCTCGTTGGCCGGGTAGTTGGCCCGCCGGTCGCCGTTCACGCCGTCGTTGCCCGCGGCGGTCACGAACAGGATGCCGGCCGCCCCGCCCTCGGCGATGGCGGCCCGCAGGGCGAGCGATCGGTCGGCGCCACCCCAGCTGTTGTTGGTGGCGACCACGTTCACGCCGAACTCCCGCCGCATCCGCGTCGCGTAGGAGATGGCGGCGATCGCGTCGCTGATGGAGCCGCTGCCCTCGGCGTCGAGGAACTTCAGCCCCATGATCGACACCTGCCACGACACGCCCGTCACCCCGACGCCGTTGTCGCCGACGGCGCCGATGGTGCCGGCCACGTGGGTGCCGTGGCCGTCGTCGTCCATCGGGTCGGCGTCGTCGTTGGCGAAATCCCAGCCGTGGACGTCGTCCACGAAGCCGTTGCCGTCGTTGTCGAGGCCGTCGCCGGGCACCTCACCGGGATTTCGCCAGGCGTTGGCCGCCAGATCGGGGTGGGTGTAGTCGAAGCCGCTGTCGATCACCGCCACCACCACGCTCCGCGAGCCGGTGGTCACGTCCCACGCCGCGACGGCGGCGATGTCGCCGCCCCGGCTGCCGCCCGCCTGCCCGGTGTTGCGGAGCCCCCACTGATCCGTGAACGAGGGATCGTTGGGCACGGCCGTGGGCCGGATGGCGAAGTCGGGCTCGATGCCCGCCACGCCGTCGATGCCGGCGGCCCAGGCCCGCATGGCGGCCGGGGAGACGCCGGGAGCCACCACGAGCTGCACGCCCGTGCCGAGGCGCTCGGTCCGCCACCCCGCCTCCGCCACGGCGGCGAGGGGCCGCTCGCTGCGCACGATCCACGCGTCGGACCTGGCCGGCACCGCCGCACCCTCCCACTCCACCAGGCCGAACGCCGCCGGACACGACCGCCGCTCGAGTGACTCCACGGCGAGGCCGTGGCCTGCGGCCGGACGGCGGACGGTGCGGAGGAATCGCGTCATGATGTCGCAGGCGGTGCGGATTCGCGGGAACCCAGGCCCCGGGCTATTCTTCCATCGGCCCGATTGTCCTGCACCCTCACTCCGAGAGCTAGCGACCATGGTGTTTCCCGTCGGCGACGACAACTCCGACCGCCGGACATTTCCGTTCGTGACGATTGCGCTGATCGCGATCAACGTGTTCGTGTTCGTCGTCCTCCAGGGGATGGGGGCCAACGAGGCCTTCACGATGGCCTACGTGCAGGTGCCCCGGGAGATCATCACCGGCATCGACATCGTCACCGAGCCGTCGCTGAAGACGATCCACACGCCGCAGGGCGACATCCAGATCCAGGACCCCGGCCTGATGCAGACGCCGGTGCCGCCGTGGATGACGCTGTTCACCGCCATCTTCATGCACGGCAGCATCATGCACCTGCTCGGCAACATGTGGTTCCTGTGGATCTTCGGCGACAACATCGAAGACGACATGGGCCACGTCCGCTACCTGCTCTTCTACCTCGCCACCGGCGTGATCGCGTCGCTGGTGTTCGTGGTGCTCAACAGCTCCGGGGAGGCCTCGCTCACGCCCTGCCTCGGCGCTTCGGGGGCGATCTCCGGCGTGCTCGGAGCCTACCTCGTCCTGCACCCGAAGCGGCGGGTGAGCGTGATCCTGCTGCGGATGATGGCCGACGTGCCCGGCTACGTGGCCGTGGGCGTGTGGTTCCTGTTCCAGCTCGTGAGCGGATTCCTCGACCAGGCCGGCGGCGGCGGCGTGGCCTACTCGGCCCACATCGCGGGCTTCGTGGCGGGCATGATCCTCGCCAAGCCGATGAGCTTCGCGTGGGCCCGCGAGGAGACCGATCCGCTGATCGTGCTCCGCAAGCCGACGGTCGTCGACCGGCTCGAGCATCGCCGCTGGTGACTCACTTCCAGCGGAAGGCCGTGAGGCCCTTGACGTCGCGGACGTAGAGGTCGCGGCCCTCGATCGCCAGGTGCGCCCAGCTCTCCTCGGCGGCCACCGTGGCCGCGCCGAGCGGCTCGAACCGCTCGGGCGTGGCGCGGATGAGCCGCAGGTCGCCGGTCTCGTCGAGGGCGAGGATCCGGTCGCCCTGCGCCACCATGCTCCAGTAGCGTCCGAAGGGCTTCGTGATCCAGGCCTCCTTGCCGGTGGCGAGGTCGAGGCAGGCGAACCGCTGATTCCGGAGGTGCACGTAGGCGTGGCCGCCGATCACGATCGGCGTCGACATGTAGCCCTGGATCTTGTTCCGCCAGACCTGCTCGACCGGCTTCGCCGGGTTGGCGGGATCGACCGCGAACAGGAACGAGCCGCCCCCGTAGCTGGTGGTGAACACCCGGCCGTCGTGCACCGTGGGGGTGACGATGTTCATGCCCCGGAACGCCTCGACGGGCATCTTCCAGAGCACCTTGCCGTTCTCGGGATCGACGCCCGCGAGCTCCTCGCGGGTCTGCACGAGGATCTGGAACGTGCCGCCGATCGTGGCGGGATACGGGGACGAGAACGCGCTGCCCATCATCCCGCCGCCGTCGTCGAGCGTCCGCCAGACGATCGTGCCGGTCGCCTTCTCGAGCTTGACGAAGCCCGATCCGGCCTGCACGAACACGTGGTCGCCGATGACGAGCGGGCTCGACACGAAGCCGAAGGCCGGCAGCGGGCTCTCGAGCTCCTTCATGAAGTCCGCCCGCCACCGCTCGGCGCCGGTGGCGGCGTCGAGGCACACGAGCACGTCGCGCATCCCGGCCACGAACACCCGGCCCTCGTCCACGCACGGCGTGGAGCGGATCCAGGAGCCGTTGGAGGCGGCGAAGAAGGGCACGCTCATCGAGCCCTCCCACTCGACGTGCCACCGTTCCGCGCCGGTCGCGCGGTCGAAGGCCCGGACGTGCTCGGTCTTCGCGTCCTTGGTCTCCGTGACGATCACGAGGTCGCCCGCCACGACGGGGCCCGAGTAGCTCGGCCCCAGGTCGACCCGCCACGCCCGCTCGACGCGGTCCTGATCGAGCCCGTCGGGCCACGCCGCCCCGGCCACGAAGCCGTCGCGATTCGGCCCCCGCCACTGGTGCCAAGCGGCCTCGGCGACGGCGGCCCGCGGAGCGCCCGTGAGCAGCGCGGCGGCGACGACGAGGGGCACCGCGGCGAAGCGGCGGAAGGCGCGAACAACGTCCATGCGGGTGGACTCCGGAGTGAGGATGCGACGACGGCGTCATCGTACCGCAGGTCGACACGACCGTCGTCCGCTGGTGCGAGAGACTCGTGCCTGCCGAACGACCAACGGGCACCATGCCACACGGTCGACCCCGCTGTGGTTTCAGGCCGCCCTGGGTGCCGGTCGCTCGATCGTCCAGCGCCGGGGACCAGGCGAGGCCGCTCTGCGGGGTGTGATATCCTGAAGCAGAGTTGGGTAGGCCATGCCGATTCGGATCATCCACACCGCCGACAACCACATCGGCCTGCCGTTCAAGCAGGTTCCGGCCGACGTGGCCAAGCGCTTGATCGAGGAGCGGTTTCTCGCCCTGGAGCGGCTAGTGGGCGTCGCCAACGCGCGAGCCGCCCACTTCTTCGTTGTCGCCGGCGACCTCTTCGACAGCACGCGGGTGAAGCCGGGCGACATCGAGAAGGCGGCGAACGTGCTCCGGGGTTTCGACGGCGTGGCCGTGATCGTCGTCCCCGGCAACCACGACCATTTCGCCACCTCCGAGACGGAGGTGTGGAAGCGGTTTCGCAAGGCCACGGAGGCCGACGCCCGCATCGATCTGCTCGTGGATCCCGCCGTGAAGTCGTACGACGTCGAAGGTCAGGCGGTGCACTTCTTCCCCTGTGCCTGTCCGTCCAAGACCGGTGCCGAGTCCACGATCGGCTGGGTCGCGGAGGCGGCGGGCCAGCTCGCCACCGGACTCAAGATCGGCATCGCCCACGGCAACGTGACGGGGCTGGGCCTCGATGCCGAGGGGCAGTATTTCACCATGGAGCCCGCCGCCCTCGAGGCGGCGGGGTTGGCGACCTGGCTGCTCGGCCACATCCACGTACCGTTTCCGACGTCGGAGTCGGGCGAGCGGTCGCCGTATTTCATGGCCGGCACGCACACGCCCGACTCGCTGCGGTGTCGCCATGGCGGGTCGGCCTGGAGCATCGAGTGCGGCGGCGACCAGGTGACGCGATACGAGCGGCTGGCGCCCGGGGAGATCGCATTCCGCCGGCTCGAGCGGGAGCTCGTCTCGGCAGACGACGTGGCCGACCTCGTCCGCACGTGCGCAGCCCTCGACGCTCGCGCCACGGTCCTCGACCTGCAGCTCTCCGGTCGGCTCTCGGCGACCGATCGAGCGCAGCTCACGGCCGAGATCGACCGGCTGCGGCCCGCGTTCCTGAATCTCACGGATGAATCCGACATCCACGACCGGATCGACGCCGCCCAGGTCGAGCAGCGATATCGCAGCGGTGGACTGGCCCAGCGGCTGCTGCTGGCACTGCTCGCCGACACAGACCATCCCGATGCGGCCACGCTCGCCCACCACCTCATCGAGGAGGTGTCGCAGGCATGAGGCTGCACTCGATCAGGCTGCATCCGTTCGGTCGCTTCGCCGACCGGTCCTGGGATCTGGCGAAGTCGCTGGTGGTGATCCACGGACCGAACGAACTCGGCAAGACCACGCTGCGGCAGGCGATCTTTCACGCGCTGTTCACGCCCACCAAGCAGACGGACACCCAGCTCAAGACCAGCGTGAAACCCTGGCTGCCGTTGCCCGCCGGCGATCACGCCCACGTCACGCTCACGTTCGAGCACGGGGGCGCCCGCTGGAAGCTCGACAAGCGCTGGGGTGCCGCCCAGATGAGCCGGCTCAGCGACGGTACGACGGTGATCGCCGATCCCGCCGCCGTGCAGCAGCGGCTCGGCGAGATGCTCGTGCACGGTGAGGCGACCTATCGGCATGTTTTGTTCACGGGCCAGGCGGAACTCGAACGCACGTTCATCACGATCCGGGAGAAGGAACAGGCGGGCGACCTGCGGGACATCGGCGACCTGCTTCAGGCCGCCGTCGATTCCTCGGCCGACGTGGATGAGAAGGCACTGCGGCGGAGGGTGGCCGAGAAGATCGAAGACGCGTTCGGCCGGTGGGATGAGGCGAATGGCCGGCCCGAGCCGCAGGGCGGCAAGGAGAAAGGCCTCGCCGATCCCTGGAAGAAGGGCGTCGGCGATATTCTGCACGCGTGGTATGCCTGGAAGACACTGCTGGGGAAGCGGGATCGCATCCTCGACCTCGAGCGCCGGCTCGACGACCTCAGCACCCAGGTGGCGGACCTCGACGAAGAGATCCGGAGGCTGAACGCCCTCGTCGACGAGTATGGCGCTTGCCGCCAGGGGCTCATGGACCGGGCACTCCTGGAGGAGCAGATCCGGCGGCTGGGGCACGCCGTGGCCGAGATGGGTGCTGCGTTCGCGGGGTGGCCGCAGGCGCAGGCCGCGATCGACGCGTGGACGCAGCTCCGGCCGAATGTCGATCGGCAGCTACAGACGGCGAAAGACGAGAGGGTCGCCGCCCAGGCGAAGGCGAGCGCGACCGCGTTGCTCAAGACATTCGCGGCCATCACGGAGGCCAGGAGCGAATGGGAGAAAGCCGTCGAGGTCGCCAACGCTCATCCGCATCCCGGCGACGATATCCTCGGCGAGATCGACCGGCTCGAGGACGCCATCACGGTCGCCGACAACAAGCTGGCCGCAAGGTCGCTGTCGTATCGCATCGAGTCGGAGGCGGTAGCGACGGTGGTGGTGCAGCGGGGGGCCGAACCGCCGGAAACGATCTCCGTCGGGCCGCTTCCTGCTTCAGGCACGGTCACGGCGCGGGTGCGTGTGCAGGCGGCGGGCATCACGCTCACCGTGGAGAGCGGCGACGAGGACGTCGATGCCCTGTTTCGCGCGGTCGGGGACGACCGGGTCGCCTTGAGCCGGCGGCTCGAGGCGTGCAACGCCGCATCACCGAAGGCGGCCCGCGAGATGGCCGACAGGCATCGCGATTCCACCGCGGCAGCGGCGTCACGCAGGCTGGTGTACGACGGGCTGCTGCAGGGCAAGACTCGTGAGCAGTGGGAGCTCGACGTGCGGACGGTCGAGAGCCTGCCCGCCACGCGTGACCTGGCCACGATCGACGACGAGATCGCGAGGATCGCCAGGCAACTCGCCGACGGCGACTCGCAGGCCACGAGGCATGCGGATTCGATCGGGAAGTGGGTGGCGCAGTACGCCGACCTCCAGTCACTCGGGAAACGCTGGCTCGAAGCGCAAAACGCGTTGCAGGGTGCCGAGGCGACGCTCGAGACCCTGCCCACGCTGCCGGATGGCTTCGGGTCGGTCAAGGAGTTTGTGAGCACACTCGACTCCGCGCAGCGGGAGCTGAACCCGAAACAACAGCAACTGGCGACGCTGCGGCAGGGGGTTGGCCAGTTGAACGGGGAACTCGGGGATGACCGCAGCGAGGACATGACCGAGCAGGCCGCGGCGGCGGAGCGGGTGTTCAACCGCGCCCGGGTGCAGGGACGGGCCTATCTGCGGATCCAGCAGGAGCTCGATCGTCTCAGGGGTGCCGACGGCGTCGATCCGTTGGCGGACTTCAGCGTGCGGGTGGCCGGCCTGTTCTCACGGATCGCGGGAGGCGCGGCCGCACTCCAGTTCGACGGGCAGCTGCCGGCGAGCGTGGTGCGTGGCACGGTGGCCCTGCCGCCGGACCGGCTGTCGCACGGCGGGGGGGGCGCGCTCGCGCTCGCGGTGCGCCTGTCGATGGCGGAGGCCTACCTGCAGGGCCACGGCGGATTCATCATGCTCGATGACCCGCTGGTCCACTTCGACACGACGCGCATGGCCGTCGCGGCGGAAGTCCTCCGCACGTTCTCGGCGACCACGCAGGTGCTCTTCTTCACCTGCCACGATCACCACGCCGCGCGGCTCGAGGGCCGCGAAGCCCGGCAGGACGTGTCCGACCTCGTCGAGCCGGCAGCCGGGTGACGGCGCCCGTGTGGGACGACGGGAACGGACCCTGCACCGGCCCTACGCGCCGGCGAGTCGGCCGGCGAGGCCCGTGGCGCGGCGGATCGGGGTCTCGATCGCCGTCGTGAGCACCTCGCGGGCCCCCACGATCGTGACCCTGCGCATGGCCCGGGTCACGCCCGTGTAGAGCAGCTCGCGCGTCACGATCCGGCTCGCCTTCTCCGGCAGAACCACCACCACGTGCCCGTACTCCGAGCCCTGACTCTTGTGGATCGTGAGCGCATGGACCGTTTCGATGTCCTCGAGCCGTGAGACCGGCACGTGGACCTGTTGCGACGGCGTGCCGAACACCGCCTCCCGCCGCCCGTCTCGCGGCACCACCACCCCGACGTCGCCGTTGGAGAGGCCGAGCGCCGCGTTGTTGCGGGTGACCATCACCGGCCGGCCCGAATACCAGGAGTCGGCGGACCGGATGCCAAGCCGCTTCTCGATCCGGGCATTCCAGCCCGACACGCCCATCGGCCCTTCGCGATGGCCGCAGAGCACCTGGAGCAGGCCGCGGGCCTCGAGCACGGCCACGGGGTCGCCCTTCAGGGCCGCCGACCGCAGCCCCCGGGCGTGCGTCGTCACCTCGTCGAGCACGCCTTCCACGGCGGCGGTGTCGTCGGGATCGATCCACACGACGTGGTCGCCACCGGCCCCGAGGATCTCGAAGGCCGTCTTCGCGTCGCCATCCCGAATCGCGCGCGACAGATCGATGATGCTCTTCGCTTCGGCGCGATGGATCGTGGTCAGCCGCTTGATCCGGCCGTGAAGCCGGGTGGCCTCGTGGGCGGCACCATCGCAGGCGGCGATGTCGCCGAGCACCGTTCCCGCGTCGACGCTGGCGAGCTGGTCTGGGTCGCCGACAAGGTGGATCTCCGCGTCGGGATGGACAGCGGCGAGCAGGTGGTGCATCAGGCTGCTCGAGAGCATCGAGGCCTCGTCCACGATGACCAGTTCGTAGGGCAGCGGATTGCCGGAGTGGAACTCGAAGCGGTGCCCGCGGCGGGGGTTGTAGCCGAGCAGTTTGTGGACCGTGCGTGCGGGCTCGGCCGTCACGGCGGCGATCACGTCGGCTGACGCCGCCACGGCCTCGCAGCGCGTGCGCAGCACCTCCGTCATCCGGGCCGCCGCCTTGCCGGTCGGGGCGGCGAGGCCCACGCGGGGCTTCGGGTCGCCGGGCCCGAGCGCCTTGAACCGCTCGACGAGATCATGGGCCACGGTCGTGGTCTTGCCGGTGCCCGGGCCGCCGAGCAGGATCCGGATCCTGCCGGCCGCGGCTCGGGAGCGGATCGCGTCGGCGATCGCCTCCTCCTCGGCCAGCGCCCGGGCGAGATAGAGCCGATGGCCGTCGAGGATGAAGGGCCTGCGGGTCCCGGGAGTGCCGACGAGAGTCGCAGCCTTCGCCAGCGGCTCGATCCATGCCGAGGCCGCGGCGGGCCACTCGAGGCCGCCGGAGGCCATGGCGTCGACCTCGCCCGCCCAGCGTGCGATCTCCGAGAGGTCGATGCAGGTGTGGCCGTCGCGAACCGTCCGCAGGGCCAGGCACATGCCGAGCCAGGCGAGCAGCTCGGGCTCGGCGGCGCCGTCGCGGCGGGCCATGTCGACGAGCAGGGCCGCCGCCGCGATGTCGTCGCGGCCGATGGCGCCCGCCTCGCGATGCGCATGGAGCCGAGGAGGCACGTTCATCGGGTCGCTCCGGTCGGCCGCGGGGTGACCAGCACGTCGCTCAGCCGGCGCCACAGGCCGCGGGGCGGCTCCCAGGCGAACACGCCCGAGCGGTGGCCGCGGGCGTCGGTCGGCGTCGCGGCTCCCTTCATGCCGCGGATGAACGCGTAGGCCACGCCGGCGATGCAGTCGTCGGGGTCGGCCGCCGGCAGCCGCCAGCGGAGCATCCGGTAGATGGCCGTGCCGTAGAGCAGCGCCTGCAGCGGATAGTGATGCTCCGCCATCGCCGCCACGAGCCGGTCCGGGGCGTAGGCCCGAATCGGATCGGGCATGCCGGTGCGATGGAGCTTGTTGCTCTTGTAGTCGCAGATCAGCAGCCGCGGCCGCTCGGGCGTGCTGCCGGGCAGCCGCAGGAGCGCGTCGATCGACCCCGTGAGCAGGCCGCCCACGTCCACCTCGAATGCCGGGCCGGCGAGCGTGGCGGCATACTCGCGAAGTGGGTCGTCGGTCGGGAGCATCTCCGCGAGCACCTCGCCGATCGCCTTCGCCTGCACGCCGTCGGCCAGCGAGGCCAGGCCCATGTCGAAATCCATCTCGGCGAGCCGGTCGCACGGGGGCACCTGGGCGAACGTGACGCCGCCGAACGGCCCGCCAAGCGGCGTCTCGAGCGCGTCGGTGACGATCCGCACGAGGTTGTCGTGGCATGACCTCAGCCGCCCCGACGTGGCCCGTTCCGACACCACCCGCCGCACCTCGTCTTCGAGCGGACGCCTCGTGGTGTCGACGTGCTCGAAGATCCCGTGAATCACCCGCCCCGCCGCGATGCCGGCCGGCAGGTCGATCACGGGCAGGCTCACCGCCGCCGCGGCGGGCAACGCGGGCAGCGTGACGCCGCCTTCGATGGACGGCTCGTCGTAGCCGCCGCCCTCGGGCTCGAACGGGTCGTCGCGGCCGTGGCCCCGGACGGCGGTGATGCCCGTGAACGACATCCGGCGGTAGGTCCGCTCCACGGCGGGCGCCGGGGCGAGCCGGAGATCGCACTCCTCCGCGGCGGAGCTGCCCAGCTGCCGCACGAGGGTCGTGCGACCGTTCGGGACGGCGCACGCAGCCGGCAGCGTCATCGTCTGCTCGAGAATGCTCGGCCGCGGCGGGTTGCCTTTTCTGTCGGTTTTGCCCCGGGCGACGAGCACGGCGAGATAGTGCATCGCTCTCGTGCAGGCCACGTAGAGCAGCCGCCGCGATTCATCGTCTTCCGCGGCCTGCCGCAGCCGCTTGGCGCGGCTCGAATCTCTCCCGATCGCGTGGGCGATGTCCAGCTTGCGGAGGCCGTCGTCGTCGTAGAAGACGGCGGGCTTCCTCTCGCCGCCGCTCCGGGCGGAGGAGTCTTTCCAGAGATCGGCCACGATCACGCAGGGAAACTCGAGCCCCTTCGCCGCATGGATCGTGAGGATCTTCACGGCGTCGGCGTCGCTCTCCACGCGGCGGCTGACGAGATCATGCTTCTCGTCGATGGCCGCCAGACGGCCGAAGATCTCCAGGGCCTGCTCCGGCGTGCGGCCGCGGCCCGGCCGCTGGGCGTCCATGACCTCCATCACGTGCAGGAAGTCGGTCACGTTCCGCTCGCCCAGCCGCCCCGACGCGATCCGCGTCATGATCGATTCGTCGGCCTCGAGCGCCGCCCCGAGCGCCGCGATGCCCTGCTTCAGAAGGATGCCGGCGAACTGCACGATGCCATCCTGCACGGCCTCGAGCACCTGCTCGGTGAGTCCGCCGACGTCGGCCAGGGACCGTCCAAAGAAGACCGTGGCCGCCGCCCGCCGCACCCTGCCGACGTTCCACGGCTGCTCCATCGCTTCGAGCAGCGAGCGGAGGTCGAGGGCCATGCCGCTCCGCATCACGCTCGACGTGCCCCCCATCACCGCCGGGATGCCGTGGCCGCCGAGGGCCCGCTCCACGAGCCGGCCTACGCCGCTCGAGCGGACGAGCACGCAGATGTCGCGCGGGGCGAGCAGCCGGGAATCACCGGCGGGATCCTTGTGATCCGCGAGGCGGGCGTCGTCGAGCAGTTCGATCACCTTGCCGAGCACCGGACCGACGAGTGCGATATGGCTGGTCGCCTCGTGAAGCTCGACGAACTCCACGCTGGCATGCATGCCGTCGATGACCGCCGCCTGGCGATGCGGCGGGGCATCGACCTCGAGATACTGGATCCCGGCGCCGAACTCCCGGTCGCTGAATGCCGTGTTGAGGGCGTCGAGCAAGGGCTGGTCGGCGCGGCGATTGACGGCGAGCGTGCGGTAGCGCTGCTTGCGGGATTCGGGATCGTCCTTCGCCGCGGCCGCGTGATCGACGTAGGCCCGGACGTCGGCGCCGCGGAATCCGTAGATCGCCTGCTTGGGGTCGCCCACGCTCACGAGCGCCCGCTCGTCGTTGCCGGCGAAGAGCCGCTCGAAGAACTGCCACTGCTGGCGGTCGGTGTCCTGCGCCTCGTCGACGATGGCCAGCCGGAAACGCCTGCGGAGGGCGGCGAGCAGTTCGGGCCGGGTGTCGTCGCAGACGAGTTCCCGGGCCACGCGGAGCAGGTCGTTGTAGCCCGGGGCCGATGCCAGCGCCGCATGGACCCGGGCGACGCACGCCCGCAGCAGCGTCTTCAGCGACTCCAGCCGCGTCCGATCGGCGTCGGTGAGATCGTCGTCCGTGGCGTCGAACCAGGCTTCGAGCAGAGGGTCGCCGAGCAGGGCCGTCACGAGGCTGCCGATCTTCCCTTCGTCCCACCGATGGTCGGCGGTGGAGTGCGTGATGACGAGGTCGTTGACCACCTCCGCGACGATCCGGGCCACCTCGTCGGTGTCGGTCACCTTCCCGGCCTCGATTCCCGCGGTCCGCAGCACGCGGCTGCAGACCCCGTGGATGGTCGAGATCGTGGCCGAGTCGAACTCCACCAGCGCCCGCTCGAGCCGCCGGATCCGGTCGGCAACCTCGGCCTCGGTGCCGTCGCGGAGCCGGGCGGCGATGTCGTCGCCGGTGGCATCGGCGCCCCGCAGCGTGCGCACGGTCTCCACGAGCCGCCGACGGACGCGATCGCGGAGCTCCGCGGCGGCGTTCTGCGTGAAGGTGGTGATCAGGATCTCGCCGATCCGCAGCTCCTCGCGGAGGGCGAGTTCCCGCGTGACGATGGCGGCCACGGAGTAGGTCTTCCCCGTGCCGGCGCTCGCCTCGACGATCAGGCCGTGGGAGAACGAGTCGTGGGCGAGGTCAAGGTGCATCGGGTGTGTACACGTACTGGCGGGTGATGGCGGTCAGGGCGTGGAAGCGGGCGAAGAATCTCTCCAGGGCAGGATCGCCGGGGAACACGTCGTCGAAGTCGGGCTGCGGTCCGTGCACGACGGCCTCGTAGCTCAGGGCATAGTGCGTGCTCGCCGTGAAGGTGCCAAACGTGTCGCGGGCGGCGTCGCGATCGCTCAGCGTGGCGCTGGCGTCGTTGAACGTGCCGTGCGGGGTGACAGCCGCCTGGCGATAGAGGCCGACGAGTTCGGTGAGCAGGTGCCGCGCCCGCGGCCCATCGATCGAGGCGTGGAGCTTGATCACCCGCACCTGAGCGGCTGGCTGGCGCTCGGCGTTCGGCTTGCGGGCTCCCGGGAACCAGCCCTCGTGCTGGTTGAGGATGATCGCCCGCTCGACCGGATGCCCCGCGGCCTTCGCCGCCAGCAGCATCACCACGGCGAGCATCTTCGCGCGAAGAAACTGGTCGGAGGACGACTTCATGGCGTCGGGCCGCACGAGCACGATCGTGCGAATCGCCTGCGCATCGGGGTGGCACCGCTCGCTGACACCCGCGAGCGTGAGGCCGTCGAGATCGACATGGAGCGTGGCGGGCACGCACTCGTCGAGTGGCGTGCCCTCCTCCCGGGCGACCGTCAGCAGGGCGTCGGCGAACTCGGTGACCTCGGTGACGACCGCGTCGCCGAAACCGAGCACCGGCACGTCACCGTTGACCCTGGCGGCCGTCCCCCACGACTCCGCGAACGACGAGCGTTCGGCCGTCGTGCTCGGTCCGTGGGCGAGCAGCTCCTCGATGTAGTCGTCCATCAGCCGGCGCCGCTCGAGGGTGGCGAGTTCCAGCGGGAGCGTGGCGGGGATCGCGAGCTCATCGTCGCGCCAGGTGCTGATGCCGAGCGTCTTGCGGACGAACGGCCAGAGCGGGTCGTGCATGAAGCCCGCCAGCGACTCGAGCTCGACGTGCGTGGGCGGCTCGACGCAGGAGGCTGCGACCGCCGGCGCGGGCATGCTCTTCCCGAGGGCCTTCGCGGCCGCGAGGGCCGCCGCGTCGTGGCTCCAGGCCACGTCGGACGGCACCACGCCCTCGCCTTCGGCCATGAAGTTGCGATGGCTGCAGGCATGGCGGGGATGGAAGACCTCGATCGCCGAGTGCTCCGCGCCGGCGCGGCGAACCGGCGACACTCCGTGCCGGCCCACGAAGTCGAGGAACTCGGCGAGCGGTGTGACCAGCGGCAGCGTGGCATTGTTCTTCACGTCCATGCCGGTGCAGGTGATGATCAGCCGCTCCCCCGCAGCCAGCAGGCAGTCGAGGAGGCCGCGGCGGATTTCGAGGCGTGGATCGGCGTCGCCGAGCAGGCGTGGCTCGCGCTCGACGAGATCCTCGCTGTCGCTCTCGCGGGGCACCACGGCCTCGCCGTCGAAGCCGGCCAGGCAGACCACGCGAAACGGCACGCCGCGGAGCGGGATCATCGAGGTGGCCGTGATCGCCCCGGTGCGGAGCGGCTGGCGGCCGACCGGAGCTGCGAGCGTGGCCGAGAGCAGGGACTTCACGTCGTGGTAGGGCACGGCGACCGGAGCGGCATCGTGCGGCGCTGCCGTGGCGGCCTGGCGGAGGGCGTCGAGCTCGGCCAGGGGGAGGGCCAGGTCGTCGTGTTCCTCGCCGGCGAGCCGGCCGAGGGCGGCTTCGAGGAGATCGCACCACTCGGCCACGGGCCGCGGCTCGGCGATGGCCCGATCGAGATCGTCGATGATGCCGAAGATGGCGGCCAGCGGGGCGAGGTCGGCCACCTCGGCGGCATCGACGTGGGCGAGCGGCACGACGCCGCCGAGCACGGGCTCGGGCGCGCCGTCGGGGACGACGGCGCCCAGCACCGCTCGCTCGAGCCCGAGCCGCCAGGTGTGGGCCGAGAGCTCGGGGCGGTCGAGGCCGTCGCGCACCCGGCGGGCGGCATCCAGGCCCCACCGGATCCTCGTCCGCTCGATGCACCGCTGCCAGACGGCCACGGTGTCGTCGTCGAATCCGAAGTGTTCGCGGACCAGCGGATGGCCGGCCACCGCCAGCATGCCGTCGATCGAGCACCGGGAGCCGAGCAGTTCGATCAGGGCGGCGAGCAGTTCCGCGCCGCGGCTGACCTCGCGGATGCCGCGGTCGGCCACCAGCAGGGGCAGGTGGATGCCGCCCGGCAGCGAGCGGGCGAAGGTCGCTTCGAGATGGGGGGCGAGCGTCGCGATCTGCGGGCTCACGATCACCACCTCGTGCGGCGCGAGCCCGTCGAGTTCGCGGAAGGCGTGCAGGATCGCGTCGTGGAGCACCTCTGCCTGCCGGCCGAGGTCGTGGCAGCGATGGATCAGGAGCGAATGGTCGCCGCGCCCCTCGCGGTGATCGGCGGCGGCCACCGGCTGCACGTGGCCCGATGCGACCGTGTGCTTGAGCCGCGCGAGCAGCGGCGTCCCGGCGTGCGGCGGATCCGGCGGCGTCGTGGTCGCATGCGTTGGCGTGATGCCCTGCGACGCGAGGAGCCACTGGGCCTCGCGGGTGCCGCGGAGCCAGGCGTCGACGAGCGGATCGACGCCGGCCGTCGGGGCATCGTCGCGTCGGGTTGGCGCCACGCCCGGCGACTGCGGCGGCGCCCCCACCGCCCATGCCTCGCGAAGCGCCGGAGACGGATGCACGAGCACCACCCGCACGTCGCACGGAGCGCCCGACGCGGTCGGCACGGCGGCGAGCCTCTCGAGCACCTGGATCTGGTGCAGGGAGAGACCCTGCAGACCGGCCACGAGCACGGCATCGGGGCCCGGCCCCTGGGGGGTGCGGTCACGCACGGGAGGGCAGGGCTCGGCGATCCGGCGATTCACCTCCCGCCAGAGGTCGTACTGCCACCGGTCGGAATCCCGCAGCTTCGTCTCGAGCGTGCGGCCCTGGTCATCCGCCGCCGGGTTCAGCCGGGCGTGGCCGGCCTCCCACTCGAGGATCATGCCGGGCCGTCGGAAGTGGTAGTGGTCGAATCGGTCGGCGATCCGGCGCGCCGCCAGGAGCGGGCCGCCGGCCCGCTTCACGACGGCGGCGAGGGCTGGACTGTGGGCGATCACGGCGAGAATCGTGAACGTGAGTTGCTCCACGTCCCACGGATCGATGGCGGGCGCCTCGCGATCGACGGGCTGCAGCAGCGCCGAGATCGTGCCGGGATACGAGAACTCGACGTTGGCGACGATCCCGTCGCCGCGGCCTGGCCCCGAGGTGCCCAGTTCCCGCGCGAGCCGGTCGTGCAGCCAGGCCTTCGCCCCTGCGGTGGGCACCACGATCCGGGGCCGGGCGAAGAGGTCGCCGTCGCGCGACAGGAACTCGACCGCGGCCGGAACCACGTCGTCGAGCCGCTCGATGCAGGAGACCGTCAGGGGCATGGGGCGATCCTCGGGGCCGGCCGGCCCTGGCCTGGCCGCACCAATCTACGGCGTGCGCCCGGACCGCGGGGCCTCAGGCGGCCACGATGTCGGCGAACCGCCGCGCGAAGGCCTCGGGCGAGAAACCGGCGAGGATCCGGGCGAGGTCGCCTGCGCCCACCCGCCGCGCCGCCGCCGCCTCGATCACCTCGGCGAGTGCCTCGGGCGGGCAGTCGGCCGCCACGAACGACACCACCTCCGCCGGCAGTTCCGCGAAGCTCCCCGCGCCCGTGACCACCAGCGGCGTGCCGGCCGCGAGCAGCTCCGCCACCGCGGCCGACGACTCCCCGTGGGTCGTCTCGCGGAGCTGCACCGCCACGTGCACCTGCCGCATGAGCCGCCGCAGGTCGTCGTCGGCGGGCTGGTCGCAGACCTGCACGCACCGCATGCTGTCGAGCCCGGTGCGGCGGGCGTACTGGGCCGTGTTCCACCCCGCCATCACCAGCCGCGCCGGCCGGCGGCGGGCGAGCCGCGCCACGCTCTGCGCCAGGCACTCCAGCCGCTTGCCGTCGCCGGCGATGCCGAAGGTGCCGATCAGGAGCTCGTCGCCGGGCCCGGGCGGCTGCGTCGCCCCCGCGTCGATCGGGCCCACGGGCAGCAGGGCGACGTCGATCGCGAAGCGGGCGGCCAGGCTTCCCATGGCCGTCACGATCAGGTCGCGGCAGGCGACGGAGTTGACGATCAGCCCGTCCAGGTCGG